>QBZG01000002.1 GCA_003282435.1 SAR116 cluster bacterium AG-335-B03 | reverse complement strand
TGTACTGTAGGAAATTTTGGCTCAGAAGACAGGTTAGATTATACAATTATTGGAAATGGTGTTAACCTAGCTTCTAGACTTGAGTCGAATTCCAATATCAACAAAATTTTATTATCGGAAGACACTTATCTTCTTATTAAAAACAAAATTATGTGTGAAAAAAAAGAAGCAATAAGCGTTAAAGGTATTTCATATCCTGTACAAACGTATGAGGTGACTGGATTTTCAGATAAAAGTAAAAACTTAATTGAAAAAAATATCCCAGGTTTGTCTTTATCATTTGATTTGTCTGAAATTGAAGATGATAAACATGCTATAGAATTAGTTTCGCAAGTTTTGAGAAATTTGAAGAAAAAAGATTAACTCTCATATATTTAATTTATGAGAAATTAATTTTTTAACAAAATTATAAGTCTAATCAATTGTAGGGCCAGATACTGGATCGGTCACACCTAGATCTAAAGAAATTACATCAAGAAGGTCTCTTATTTTATCTAAATTAGAAATCATGTGTGGTCTTGCTTCAATAATTGCTTGTTCATTTTCAAATATACCCACAAAACAAACTGTGTCTTCACCTGTTTGAAACGTAAAGTTATCGATAGCCTGTTCATATTTTCCAATTTCTTTAGACTTTTTAATAAATTCTTCTGATTTACCTTCTTTTACTTTAAATCTGACTGAAGTTATGAACTTTCCCATTAGTTCTCCTGTAATATATTGAGTTTCTATTTTTATTTTTTACGTCTAATGACTTTATGCAATTCTATTACTTCTGGTTCACCAGGGTCCATACCCATTTCTGAAAGAATTGGACTTATTTTGGCCCCAAATGACTCAAAATGTTCCTTAGAGTCAAAGAGTAGAGAAACTTTCATTTGGTCACCTGTACCAAAGCATAATTCTAATTCAAGTCCAGGATCTGGATGAACACCCTCTTTATAAAGTCTTTCAACTATTGTATCATATTGTTCTGCTGTCATGGATGGTGGTGAAAAACGTACTAAAATACTCATGAGAATTCCTTTTAAAAGTAGATTAATAAAAATAATTTGAATTTATAACTATTATTTTTAATATTTACAGATTTGCTATATTTAATTTTACTAAGAAGAATTTAATAACACCATTTTCATAAATCAGACAGAATAAAAATTATAGTTATCAAAATAAGACTAATTTTTAATCTTTTCATAAATACAAAATATCATTCATAAAACAGATTTAGAAAATTTTCTTAACCTTTATGTATCAATTATTTCGTGACAATGATAGACTGCTATTTTACCGTTGCGAAGTGATGCATAAACCATCTTTATTCGCTTTTCTGGGTTTTCACGACTAGTTACACTATGAAAGCCACAAAGTGAATGATTATCCTCGTGAATAACTTTGTAATCAGATAAAACAGCTGTGGTATTTGTTGCCCATACCAATACTTGTTCTAAATTTTCATTTTCGTATGTAGGTCGGAATACAAGATCATCTGTCACAATATTTAAAATGTAACTTTCATCACCAGTAGTAAAAGTTTTGTTCCAACCGTCTAAGGCTTCTTTGAAAGTTAATGTTCCGATCACTGTATATTTAAAAGTCTAAAATTTTGAAAATTTTAATATGTTTATTATTGATTAATTAAAAAAAATGTCAATTTGTACCAACCATCGTACCAACCAGACGTCAGGTTTGTTCCATTTTTTTTGCATATATTCTTGACTTATAGGTATATAATGCTTTTCTTAATGGATTAATAAGAGTGTAAGTATGAAACTTTTACTGAGTATCATGTATTTTATTTTTGTTATTTTGGTATCTTATTCTAGCTATGCAAAATGTAATTTTAATTGCACAAAAGAAAAAAAGATAACAAGTTTTATCTTTGAACATAACTCAAAATTTAATGAAAAACATTTAAATCTATCTAATAAAACCTTAGGAAAAGATCTTGGATTTGGTCATAAGTGGGAAACTAATGTTAGGAGAAACTTAAAAGACTGGAATATTGGTGTCATAAAAAATTCACCTGAAAAAGCTAGGTTAGGTACATCTTATTTAAGGTTTGAAACAAAAGAAGGATATTGTACAACTTCTACCGGGAAGTCTGGATGGAGTGACTGCAAAGGTGGTAGAAACAGAGCGGAGCTAAAAAGTTTATGGAAAAATGAGCCAACAACAAATAAAATATTTTGGCATTTTTATAGTTTTAAAGTTCCATCTTCCATAAAACAAAAAAAGGGAGTCAAAACAAGTATTTGGCAAATACATTCGGGAAAATCAGCACCGTCTTGGATGATTAGATTTACTAAAAATTCAGGATTAAAAATTGAAAATCATACAGTTTTTCCACCAGATGAAAAAGTAATAATGGAAAGAAAAAATCTATTTGATAAATGGCACGACGTTATTATTAAAGCTAATTTATCAAAACAAATGAAAGGTTCTTTTAGTTTGTGGGTTAATGGAAATAAAAAACTTAAATTTAACGGCATTACTAGACAATTAGCTGCAAAACAAGATCCTTTACATTTTGGCATATATAATACTGGCTCAAAATATGGTGATAAAAATATGAATGGTAAAAATTTAGGGAATATTATAATTTTATTTGATGAAATAAGGGTTGGTGATAGCTGTAAAGATCTTAAATTAGAAGATTTTAAATACGAATGCTCAGCACTTAATTAGAATACTTTCAGATTATTTTATTAACTATTTCAGTAGAAAACATCAAATCATGCCAACCACTATGCCAACCAAAGAAAAGAGCAAAAAAACTACCCCAACCATCGTGCCAACCACCTTTAACAAATGGCAGAACTCTGTGGAAAAGAGTCAGGCTCATAACCTTAAGGTTGTAGGTTCAAATCCTAACCCTGCAACCAACTTATTGAATAAGATCAATAACTTAGATCACCCTCAAAGATTTCGGTTTTTGGGGGTTTTTTGTGTTTTAAGCCTGATAATGTTTACAGAGTGGCTAACAAATTGGCTAACATCTGTCATTTTTTACAATTTAACTGAAGACAGTAAATATTAATTTGATATTCAACTTTAATAATGACAAATTTAAAGTTTAAGAAAAAATGTTATTATCAATAAAAATAATCAAGTGGAGTAAAGTATGTCATTTATAACAGTTTCTCATTGGGAAGCAAAAACTTGGAACAAAGAAGACGAAACTAAAGCAACAGAAAAATATATTCCCATGATTATGTCCATGGGAGCAAAATCAGTAAAAATGTGTAAGACAGATGAATTGAAATTTATGGTTATCACAGAATGGCCAAACGGATTAGTTGCGAAGGAAGCTGCAGATAAAATTGCTAGTATTAGAGAGCAAGCTTCTGAAGAATTTGATAATATAATGATAAGTAGCCATGCTGGTGAAACATTTGCATCCAATTAATAAAAGTAATTATATATAATTCTGTTAATTATTCAGAAATTTAAACACTTTTTAATATTTCTTTATCATGAAAAATACATAATTATAGGTTGAAGTTAGAAAAATAATTACTACATACGAAGTATCAAAATAATACTTTTATCAAAAAAATTTAAAATCTAGACAAGCTTTTTTATTAAATGTGTAGAAACAAAAAACAAGTGCTTCACTTATGTGGATCACCAACTACTGAATTTTTCTATAATCTTTCTTTAATTTACGCAAAAGATATTTTGTTGCCTCCAAATTGGGAGCAAAGTTTTCTAATAATTGATCCAAAAAAAAACTATTATCTAACAAAAAATCTTGGCCAAAATAGAAAAAAAATAAACATAAAAGATTTAAAATCAATTATTCCCTTAAACACTCTAGTAATACCACACTTATTTTGTAAGTCAGGAATGACTGAATATAGAGATTATTTTGAAAATGAGCTTGGTTTTTCTATTTTTGGTTCTTCAGGTAAAACAATGTCATTAACTATGAATAAATATCTAACTAAGAATATAGTTAATAAACAGGGCTTAAAGGTAGCTCAGGGAGAGTTAATTTACGGAAGTAACAAATCCAAATTAAAATTTCCAATTATATTGAAACCTAATGATCAAGATAACTCAACTGGTTTAAGATTAGTCTATAATGAAAAACAGTTTGAAAGAAATATTTCTGAGTTAAACAAATTTTATAATCCGATTTTAGCAGAAGAATTTATACCTGGACGTGAAATACGAATTGCAGTCATAAAAAAATCTAATTATTTTTATGTGCCGGCAATAATTGAATATTTAGTTAGTGACAAAAATCCCATAAGAAAAACTGAAGATAAGTTAGATTTAAATCGAGATGGCGATCCTTATCAACAGTCTACTAATACTCCTTTAAAGACTATGTGCCCAGCTGATTTAAATGATGAATTGAAAGAAAAAATTACTACCTTAGCTATTATTGCTCATAAGGCAATAGGCGCAAGAGATTATTCACTATTTGATTTTAGAATAGATAATCGCACAAATGAAATAATTTTCCTTGAGGCAGGTCTTTTTTGGTCATTTAGTAAAACAAGTATAATTTCAAAAATGCTTTTTTCTGGAGGTGACGACGTTGTTAAGTTAATCGACCAAGTATGGACCTATGCTTTGCCGAATAATTAATAGTTAAATGAGAAACCCGTTATTTCTTTGATAGCCTAATACTCAACCAAATTTCCAGTTAGAGGAATAGTATGTCTGTCTTCTTTACTATATTCTAAAAGGAGGTCTCTTTGAGTATCCAACCAATTTACACCTTTAGCGGAGCTCTCAGAAAGTTCACTTTCTGCTCGAAAAGCTATTGCAATTACTTCATCAGAAGTAGTCATTAAATAATGTGTTGGAGGGTTCAAATTCGCTTTTTCTTCATTTCGAACTTTGATGTTATTTAAAAATTCATCAAAACATTCAGGCTTTGGTTTAAATCTTATTATTGAAACTTTTGTCATTATTTCTTCTCCTACTTTAATTAGTTAATAAAAAGTTTAATTAATTTAATCAAATCATAATACCTCAATATAACCAATCATACCTGAAGCTGCATGTTCTAACATATGACAATGAAAAAGCCACTTGCCAGGATTATCCGCTAAATATATAAATTTTGATTTTTCACCTGGTTGCATTAGATATGTATCTCTGAGGACTAGTTTATCATTGTTTGAAAACTCTTTAGATTCAACATAGAAATGATTACCATGTAGATGCATACTATGTGGCCACCTTGAATCATTCCAAACTTCTAAAATTATTATCTGGCCTTTTTTTACACTTGCGAGTGAATTTTCATATTTACCTACTTCTTTATTGAATGCCCAGAATTTTTTATCTTCATTGCTAGTGAACGAAAATTTTTTTCAACACCTTCAAAATAAGCTTTTGCAAGATTTCCCGTTGCACCGCCCTGCATATGATTTTTTAATATTTTTGGGTTTTTATAATGAGGTATGTTTTTTAAGGATTGTAAATGTATGTCTTTTTTTTGAATATTTTTTTTATTAATTTGATTAATGTTTAGTTTGAAAGCACTTAACGTTCTTTTACCACTGACTTCAAAGAAATCAATTGTTGATAGATCATAAGTTTTTATTAACAAATCAACTCGTTGTCCTGGCCCTAAATTAAATTTATCTTGTATGAATGGTTCAACCCATATCCCATCTAATGATATAATCTTCATACCCTCTAAACTTTATCCAAATGAAAGTATCCTTGCATTAGATGCGTTAATAAATCTTAATCTCGTGTAACCAATTTTAATAGAATATTCAGGAAATTTATTTCCATTGATAGTAAGCCAATTTCCAATTCTTCCAGCATGCGACTAATCATGAAGTGAACCTAATGATTCTTCATCTAATTGATAATTCTTATTTAATCTCCAATCATCAGCTAATATGGTTACATCATTATCAAATTGATCATCTATATAATTTTTTGACAATCAGAGGTCATATAAACCTCTTGAAATTTGCCTCCAAGTTTGAAAATGTGCATGGTACCAGAATGTTCCAGCATTTTTAACTTGAAATTCATATATATAAGTTTCGCCAGGTTGAACTGGATCCTGGGTTAAATATGGAACACCATCCATCTTATTAATATTTTTTATACCATGCCAATGGATTGTACTAGGCTCATCTAAATTGTTAACAAACTCAACTCTTATGATATCATTTTCTTTTGCCTCAATGACTGGCCCAGATGTTTGTTTGTTATATAACCATAGGTGATCTAAGACACCTTTATTATCGAATAAATGTGGGGTAATACCGACTGTGAGTTTATAATTGCGAATTAATTGGTTCGATTGAATTTGATTAGGCAAAGATGTTAAAGCAATTGTTGCTGCTGAAAAATTTAAAAATTCACGTCGAGATAGCATATTTATATCCATTAATATTTTAATCAATTTAAGTGTTAAATTGATTTTTCACGATCATTGATTTGGTCGTGGATCTTTTTAATCTTGTTTGGCCAAGTACTCTTTATGTAGATAATACAGAAATAATTTCTTCATCTGAGAGAATATTTTTATAAGCGGGCATATTATTAGTATATTTTTGACCAATAATATCTTCAATGCCATACTTAGTAATCATGAATAAATATTTATCACTATGATGCCAAGTGTGACCTGTTTCGTCATGTGGAGGAGCTGGCATTAATCCATTTGGCAGCCTTGACATCCAATCTTTTTAACCTTCTAATTTTACACCATGGCATGATGCACAATTTTGAAAATATACAGTTTTTCCTAGTTCAACGATGTCATAATTATCAGGATTTAAAATGTAAGCAGCTTGAGCATTTTTATCTTTAAGTATGTAGATAATTATTCCAAAAAACAATAAAGATGTTGGAATAAAGATTGCAAGTAAAAACCTAATTTTAATAAAGCTTTTAAAATTTAATGACATGATTTGCCTAATGCTTTTAATCGCCAATAATTATATGGTAATGGGGTTATAAATCCTGCAATAAGCATAAAAGGAATAACCCACCAAGTTAAAATCGCACCACCAGTAAGAGCAACATCAGTTAAATTCATAGCTAATTCCATAGAAACCATAGAAACTAAAGACATTCCAATTGCTGTTTTAAAAGCTAATTTCATAGACATTTGTTTGGAAAGTATAAAAGTTTCAAGTGCAATAGATGTTAATATTCCATTAACAATAGCTAAAGACATGATTAATATAACGGGCCACTCAATTTCCATAAATTGAAAATACGCAATTGTACCAAAATCACCAATACAACACCCAAGTAAACACCACAAAGTATTTTTAGAAGATTGTAACCAAGTATGTTGGCAGAACCAGTTTATATTTATAATGTCATTAACTATCATTTGATAAGAATAGATAAACCTTCCTCTAAGAGGAAGGTAAAGAAAAATAAAAAAAGATTTCTAGCAATGATTTGTCAGGCTTATAACTTGAATGTCATAGGTTTAAATGATACCCCCAAAACCAAGTTATTTAATAAAGTTAGTTGCATAAGGATCCTCAGAGATTTCAGTTTTTGGGTTATTTTGTCTATAAAGAAAAATTTTTATTTAAAGCTACATTCCCATTGGTGTTGGTAATGATGTAGTAAGTATACTAGTCGTAAATAAAACTAAAACTGATGAGATTATTTCAATATTAATTGAATTCTTAAGTTTAATTTGACCTGTAGTTAAATCCTTTTTTATTTCAGGTACTATTCTAAATTTGTTTATGGCTCCAATTATTAAAATCATTGAGACTATAAACAGTTTAATTAATAATACGTTTCCATAAGTAGAGGTTATAAGCGGTAAAATCCCACCTAAAAGTATATACGAAAAAGTTAAACCAGTTAAAATTAATATTCCAACATATACAACTGCATATTTACCAAAATTATCAGCTATAAAATATAAGTTTGTATAATTTTTGATGGTGCACATATATCTTAGTGGTAAAAAAGAGCCTAACCAAAATGAAATACAAATAATATGAATTAACACTAACAGTTGTGAAAAGATGCCTTGAGACAGAGAGTGACCAACAACGACAAACGAAGTTAAAATCAAAATTGTACCAAGAATGTTAAAAATTTTGAATAAAAATAACGGGAAAAAAAAAGATAAACTTAAAAAGCTAAACCCTGCAATTAAGAACAAGGTTGATTTTCCCTGTATGGTTTCAAAAGATAATTCAATTAATTCTAATTCAAATATACTTTTTAATTCTCCTCCAAGATTCCCAGCGATCGATATAAAAGCCAAAATACTAATTAGAAAACCTAAAAACGCACTATTTTTTATAATTTTATTGCAAAAAAAGTTAATTTCATCATTTAAATATTTTTGAAAATGTAATTTAAATAATATTGAGCCTATTGAATATAAGGCGATTATATAAACAAATGTCCTTATAATAGGATTTATTATGGTCCATATGTCTATAAACATTTATTTCACTTCAAATTCAGACTTACCCTTAATTATATGTCCATCTGGACTCAATGCTCTCCACAAAATATTGTATTTACCAGAAGAAATTTTTGGCATTGGGATAACAAATTCTTTTGATCTTTGAGTCAAGGAGTCTAGATTTAATTTTAATTTTTGATTTTCATCATTAATGTTATTTAAATCAATTTTTACAAGTTTTACCTGTGACCTGAATTTCAATTTAATTTCTGGAGGCGTTTTTGAATAAACAACATTTTCTCTTGGCAATATTTGAGTAAGTTGAGAATGTGAATAAGATAGTGTTGGACTTATAATAAAAAAGAAACTTAAAATAATTTTAATCATGTTTTTCCTTGAAAAATTTATTAGATTTACAACCGTGATATAAATATGTTTTTCTTTGGTTTAAATATAACATAACACTTAAACCTTACTCTTAGGGTAAGGTAAAGATAAAATATATTTTATTTTTTATATATAGCTCATCAGGCTTTTAACCTGAATGTCGAAGTTTCACAACCCCTGCAACGAATTTATTCGATAAAATTAATAACTTATATTGCCCTCAAAGAATTCAATTTTTTGGTGTTTTTGTGTTTTAAGCCTGATAACGATTACAGAGTAATTAATAATGTATTAAATGTTATTCAAACGCATAAATAAATTTAACAGGAGGGAATTTAACATTCACATTTGAACTAAACTGATAAATTAAACTAAATGAGTTTTATTAGTTGTAGACAAAGATTGAGTGTCTTGTAATCTTCAAATATGAAAGATGTAATTCTAGTAACAGGAGCTTCAGGTTTAGTAGGAAATCCTCTAATTAAAAAACTTTTACTAGATTATCAAGTTATTGGTCTTGATTTAAGAAAACAAACCATCGACTCCTCTAAATATATACATTTAAGAAAAAAAATAAAAAAAGTATCAGATTTTTTAATGATTTTTAAAACTTATAAAGTTTCAAGAATTGTCCATGCTGGAGGTGTCTCTGGTCCAATGCTTCATAATGACGAGCCACATAAAATTATAGAAAATAATGTGTTTTTAACGATGTACTTAATTGAAGCAGCAAGACAATACAAAAAAATTAAGAGATTAATATATTGTTCATCAATTTCAGCTTATGGAGACATTAATGTTTCTAACACAAATGAGAGTTTAAAATTCTCTCCCACTAATGTATACGGCACTACAAAAGCTTCGTGTGATTTAATGTTAGAAACATATCATAAGAATTATGATTTGGATATAATCTCACTTCGTTTTTCTACAATTTATGGTTACGCAAGAACAACTAGTTGTTTTATTAATGACATAATTAAGTCTTGTTCAGAGAAAAAAAAGTTGGATCTTCCATTCAAAATTGATTTACAATGGCCTTACATTTACGTAAGCGACGTAGTATCAAGTATTTATTCATGCCTGTTCTATAAAAATAGCCATAGATACTCTTACAATGTTGGTGGCCCTGATTTTCCATCTTATAAACAAATCTTAAATTTAATTAGTTCAGAATTCTCAAAATCAAATGTAACTTTTTCAAAAAGAAATAAAATAAGTGAAAGAAAAAATTTTAGTACCACAAAAATTAAAAAAGATATTAACTGGGAGCCAAAATTTAATATTCAAAAAGGATTAAATGATTATTTTAAAAATTTAAATACTGAATAAAATATTTAAACATCTCTAAAAATCTTAGTGCTAATTTAAATTTTAATTAATCCTATTACCATTTTGAGAAAAGAAATGTATATTTTCTGAAATAAATTTTAGCCCAACTTTTTTATTAAGGACAACTTTTATTTTTGGGCTTATCTTTATTACAATAAGTTTATCATTTATATCACAATCTACATAAACAAACTGTTCTGATCCTAGGTATTCACAAAATTTAATTTCGCCCAGCAAAGTATTTTTGTTTGGATCACATAAAATAATATTATCAGACCTAAAACCAATCTTTTTTACATCCATTAATTTTGTTTTTATATTAATCTTTTTATGTTTATTACCTTCCAAATAGATGAAACCACCCCTTTGATAACAATCTAAAACATTCATTTTTGGTGTGCCAATAAATCCAGCTACAAATAGATTTTTTGGATAATTATAAAGTTCATATGGAGTTCCAGTTTGAATTATTTGACCTTCATTTAGAACAACAATTTTATCTGCAAGTGTCATTGCTTCAACTTGATCATGGGTAACATAAATTGAGGTGATACCAAGTTTTTTATGAAGTCTAGAGATCTCTAAACGCATTTCTACTCTAAGAGTTGCATCAAGATTAGAAAGAGGTTCATCAAACAAGAATGCTTTTGGTTCTCTAATAATTGCCCTTCCAATCGCCACTCTTTGCTTTTGTCCACCAGATAATTGTTTAGGTAATCTATTTAAAAGATCTTCAAGTCGTAAGATTTTTGCTATTTCTACAACCTTTTTACTCAAAATATCCTTTTTTATTCCAGAAGTCTTTAAAGAAAATCCAATATTTTCAAAAACATTCATATGAGGGTATAAAGCATAGGATTGAAATACCATTGAAAGAGCGCGATCATAAGGAATTTTATCTGTAACATTATCACTGTCGATAAAAATGTTACCCTCATTTAAGTCTTCAAGTCCTGAAATAATTCTCAAAAGTGTTGACTTTCCGCATCCAGAAGGACCCACAAAAACAACAAATTCTCCATCATTTATCTCTAAGTCAACATTCTTTATAACTAGATTGTCAGCAAAAGATTTGGAAATATTTTTGAGTGTTATAGAGGCCATTATTATTCTTTTACCCCGCCCGTTGAGAGTCCAGAAATTAAAAATTTCTCTAAATAAAGGAAAATTATCATTACTGGTATAGTTGCTATTACAGCACCTGCCATAAGATGTTGTTGAGGAACTTCTGAAGAGTTCAAAGACATAATTCCTCTAGATAAAGTAAAAATACTTGGGTCATCCAAGAACATAAATGCTATTAAAAATTCATTCCAAGCAATCATAAACACATATAACCCTACGCTTACAATAGCTGGTTTTGATAAAGGGATAGCTATTTTAAAAATTATTTGCACTCTAGAAAGACCATCCATCAAAGCTGCATCGTCAATTTCACTAGACAATGAACTGAAATATCCCCTCAACATATAAAGTGCTACAGGAATAGTTGTAGCCGGATAAACAATTATTAGGGCAAGAAGAGAATTTCTTAATCCGATTTGAGAAAAAATGGCATAAAGAGGAATTACTAATACAATAGAAGGGATCAGGTAAATTAGAATGACTGAACTTGAAAATAATTTTTTGCTAGGAAATCTTAATCTTGAAAGTGCATAAGCTCCTGGAATAGAAAAAAATAAAGTTATGAACACAGTGACACAAGAGACAAAAAAAGAATTTATTAAGAATAAATGAAAATTAAAATCTGTAAATAATTCGATATAAGAATTAAAAAGAGTTTTAAAATCCGAGTTAATATTTAGAGAAAAATCTAGAGGGTTTAAAATCAAGCTTTGTTGATTTTTTAAACTTGTCATTATCATTATATAGAAAGGAACTAGCGTAATTAAAATAAAGATTATTAAACCCAGGGCCCACATTAGTTTTATATAAAAACCTTCAAGATCGTATCTTGAGAGTTTTCCAATGGATATTTTATTTAAGGAATAATTAATACTGATCCATGTAACAGCTGAAGTTAAAAAAATTAATATAAATATGTTTATATTATTTAGGCTTTCATTAATTTGATAGGGTTTACCAAAATTGAACATGTATACAAGTAAAGTCATTGTAAAAATTGTGGTTAAATGGATTTTCATTGAAATTATTTTTTGACAATTTATATAAAAAATACCTGATACTAGTCCAATGATTAGCATTTGATTTACATCTAATTCTAGAGGAATTCCAAAAGTTAATATTCCCATCATAGTAAAAATTATTTGCCAGAAAGTGCCCCATATGGATCCAGCAAAAATTGAACAAAATAAACCATATTTCCAAAACATTCTAAAATACGCCCTTTTTTGAATATTTTATAAAAACTAGTGAAAAAACTAGTAAAAAAGTAAAAATAACGACTGCGACGGCTGCTCCAGCACCTAGGTTAGAAATAGCAAAAGCCTGTTCATATACATTTACAGTAAATGTCCTTGTGCCAGCATTTCCTCCAGTAAGCAAAAAAATGTCATCAAATTTATTAAATGTCCAAATAAACCGAAGTAGAAATAAAATGCTAATTATACCAATTAAAAAAGGAAGTGAAATATAATAAAATTGTTGAAAAGGAGATGCACCGTCAATTTCAGCTGCGTCAAACACATCTTCAGGCAATGATTGCATGCGGGCCAAGATAAATAAAAAAGATAGTGGAAAATATCGCCAAATCTCGAAAGCAATTACCATTGATAAAGCTAAAGGAAATTTGAATATATATCCAAAAATACTGATATCAATATATTTTTGGCCAAAAAAATTTATAGGTTTATCTATTACATTCATTTGTATTAACATTGAGTTAACAACTCCTGAAAATGGATCAAACAAAATTACCCATGAAAATGCAACAGCTATGACAGGTGATATATAAGGGAAAAGAAGCAAACCTCTAACAAATGTTCGACCTTTAAAGGATTTTTGTAGAATCTGCGCCGCAAACAGACCTACCAGTAATGCTCCAGCTGTACCAAAAATAGTGTAGTAGATAGAAACTTTTAAAACTTGTATAAATTCAGTAGCGGAAAAAACTTTTTTAAAATTGTCAAAAGTAAACTCAAATGACGTAAGGATATTTTTACTTTGATATGAAGTTGTTGGCCTGGTATTTTTGAGATTATCCTTATTCTTTTTCCAATAATCATTTGTAGTGATTTTTAAAATGATTTTTCCTGAGGATTTAGCAGGAACTTTTTCTAAATTACAAGTTAAGTTTTTATCTTTTATCTCACACGTATTATTGGGTTCTATTTTTTTGATATTAAAACCTTTTGGTATTGTATCATTGAAGATTACGTTATTAAGATCATATTTAGCAGATGAATTTCTGTATCTATAGTGAATTTCAGCTGTTTTATCTTTATTAATTAACTTACCTCTAAGATTCTCTTTTATTATAAGTTTGGGCGGTCTTAAATCACCAAGGGATATTGGTTTAAAAGAAATCCAAAAATTAGCTAAAAGTGGAAATATCACAATTGATAGAACTATAAATATAGTCGGAAATAAGAGAAAAAAAGCAAGTTTTCGCTCCTTTTGATGCAACTTACTTTCATTTTTTTTAAATTTGTTGAACATATTCAAACTCTACAAAAAATATATAAATGCAGATAGACGACCAACAAATGGTCGCCTAATATATAATTTTAGTTAATTGTAGAAAGTTCTTTATTTAGTTTTGTAACTGCTTTTTTTACATCTATTTGATCATCAATATATTCTCTTACTATACGATTGATAATTTGAGAATTAATAATCTTCGATGCTAGGGATAGTTGACCTTCTTTGACACCCCATCGATCTGCTGTTTCTAGTCCAGACACTATCTTTTTTATTGTAACATCCGAATATAATTCAGATAATGGAGCTTTTCTATCAACTCCAACAGGTAATTTGGACCAAGCGTTTACATATTTTGCGGTATTGGCAGGTTCTCCTCTGCGAACTGGAAATTTCCCTTCGGGTGCTATTGAAAGAGTTGCAGTATATCCATCTTTCATAGAATATTTGACAAATTTAGTAGCAACGTCAGTATTTGCATCTGTAGTCACTCCAAAATACCTAATATCAGCCCAAGCAGCACCTGCAGGATTAGAAGGTCCTCCAAAAGTTGTTACAATACCAGTTTTTTGTGCCAAAGCCTTAGAAGTTGGATCATCATTTATTGTTGGTGGCGCTGAATTTCTTAATCCGGCCAATTCATCAAGAATAAAAGGTGACCATATAATCATAGCAGCTTTACCGGCAAAGTATATTGCCCGAGATTGTTTCCAATAAAGTTCGCCAGCTGGTGAAGCCTTTGCAATTTTTTTATAGAATTCTAAAACCTCTGAGGTAGATTTTTCATCTAATGGACTGAAACCATTCTTATTTACTGGAGATACACCGTTGGCTAAGAATACATGTTCCAACACTTGACTCATGAAGTTTTCGTCAACCTTAGTTGCAGCTACAAAACCGTACATATTTGGTGGATTATGTAATTTATTTATTGCTTTCTCAATATTTGCAAAACTATTTGGTGGAGCTAATCCAGCAGCGTCAAAAACATCTTTTCTATAGACTACCATCTGTGTCCATCCATCAACTGGAACTGCAGCAGTTTTCCCATCAAATTGTGCCATTTTAATTGCACCTGGTGCAAAAGTGCTTTTTTGTAAAGAATTTACGATATCATCATTAGTCTCTACGTCTAAAATACCAGCTTCGGACCATGGTAATACATATTGTAATGTATGATAAATTACATCAGGTAAGTCTCCAGCTGCAAATGCCGCAGTTGCCCTCTTACCAAGATCTTTTTCAGAAACAGGTATAACTTCTACATCATGTCCAGTTTCTTTCCAAAAATCCGCAGCCATTGCGTTTTGTTTTGCAAGACGCGCTGGTTGCTCCTCAGTAGTCCAAAATCTTATTTTTTCGGCAAAAGCTACATTTGTAAATAATAAAAAAATTATATTAAAAATTGTAAAATTAAAAATTTTATTCATCATTAACCCTCCTATAAAATTTAAATAGTTAATTAGGCAATATTCCCCAATAAATACCTAAAGCAGTAAAACATGATTATGAAACTTGAATATAGAGTCAACTAAAATTTATATAGTTAATCAGGCAATATATCCCAATAAATACCTAAAACAAAAAAAATATGATTATGAAACTTTAATGTAGAGTTAACGAGACATATTAAATTTAAATTTTTTTACTTATAAAACAAATAAAAAACTGTAACAGATTAGAAATTATAATTTTATTTTTTTTAGGTTTTTTGTAAATAACGCAATATTTAAAATAAAATAACAATGTAAGTTCTGCAAAACTTATTTCTGGGAATTATCCATTACTTTTAATAGCTGTAATTCATTGCCTACTATTTCTCTTAATTTTAATCCATTGCCATATGGATCCAAATTTTCATACTTTGTCAGGCAATCACGTGCTGTAATGTCTTTCCATATTTCCTTTTTACCATCAGGATATAATATCTCATAAAAACGTTTTGTCTTATCCCAGGTTTTAGGAAGACCTTCTTTCATTTCATGTTCCATACATCAAACCTATTTGTAATACTTCTCAACTCTAATTAATTATTATGGGAGTCATCTTTAGGCAAAATATTTTTGATATAATCTCTCTCTTTCCATTCCGGAACAGGAGGTGTTCCTTCTTCTTCTCGAGGTGTATAGACTGAGAGTCTATCATTTTTAAGATCTGGAATATAACGAGGACAATTTGGATAAATCTCGCATTTTATCCTTACAACAAACTTTGCACCGTAATGTCTTTTCAAGGAATTACTGTCCCGGTGAATGCTTGCATACCCATTTATTCTTATTCTTCGACTTTTTCCATCAAAGTTTACAAAAAGAAGAGCGACATTTGCATTTTTAACTATATTTCCTGCAGTTCTATACATCGAATTACCGTCATATTCAGGATACTCAATCACTCCATCTTTTACTATTTTAACAAATCCCGGGTCCCCAGATTTTATATTGCAATCGATATATCCGTTCCATGAGCTAGCAATAAAGAAAAATTTTGATTTACGAATTAAGTCTATTTCATCATCCCAAAATTCGTAGTGTTTTCGATGCTTTTCAATTGCGTTAGCTGTCCTAACGCCGTCAAAAAGTTCTTGAAATTCTCTCATACCTTCGTGGAAAAAACTTCTATTTTTAAAATTATCCATAATACAAACTCTGTCATGTTAAATATCAAGGACCTGTTATTAATTTACCAACAATAATTTCTTAACAAAAAAAATTAAATAAATAAATAAGTCCTGATCTATTTATTCTTTATTATTTACTCAAAAGGTTTGGATTTAAGCCAATTTATAGTTTCTTTTAATGTTGTTGAAAAATCTCTAATATGAACTTTAAGACTGTCCCTTCTGGTGAAATCAAATCCTGTGGGTTTAACTGGTTTATCTGAGAATGTTATAGGCATACTCATGTTTGGAATTAATTTCTTACACTCATTATAAATATCACACCAATGAAGGCTTTTGTAAACACCAAAATATCGCCCGGATGCGTTTGAATTTTCGTATACAGCTAAAAAAATTTTTGCTAAGTCTCTTAAATGTATCATTGAAGCAGAATCGTTAGGTATTTTTTCATGTCTCGGATTTCCACCTTCGATAACTCTCTTCAGCCATATAAAGGGATTATGATTAAGGTGACTTGGTAAAACTGGGTCACCGTACAACCCAGTTGGTAAAATAATTGACAGTCTAATATCATTTTCCTCACAATATTTAATTGCAGCTTTTTCCATAACCGTTTTGGTTGCAGAAGTATATTTTTTTGATCTGCATTGTTCTTTTTCATCAGACCAGTGATCAATTTCATTCTTAAACTTTACTGGGGGTACAGGATTTGTACTTGATGTTGAGGAGCAAATCACAACATTTTTAATACCATGGTATTTGGCTGTTTTAACAATGTTCAGACATCCATCAACTGTTGGGTTTATGATTTCTTTGTAACCTCTTTCATCATTCATTTCTTTCGCTGGTGTACCGTCTTTACCTTTATATGTAGGAGTTAAACAAGCAATAAATACTGCGTCAGTATCTTGCAGAGGGCTTATCAAGTCTTTTTCATTCTCCATATTTGCGTCAAACAAATCTAGATTATGAGAATTTTTAAGTTCAGTTAGATATTTAACTTTAGATATATCTGATTTGTCTCTTAAAGTACCATTTACAAAATAACCTTTTTCAAGAGCAAGTCTAACAATACTTGATCCAACTAGACCAGTTGCACCGACTACACATATTTTTTTATTTTGAGACATAAAATAATAATATTTAGTTTTTTTATAATTTAAACAGATAATTTAGCTATTTTAAAATTTATTAATAATTATAAGAGCATTTCAATTAGAGAAATTCTATCTTGCCCAAAATACATGTCTTTTTCGTTTATAAAGAAAGTAGGAGAGCCAAAACCACCCCTATCTATAAGTTCTTGGGTATTATCTTTTAATCTTTCTTTAGTATCTTGTTGTTGTATAAAGTTTAAAAATTTATTTGAATCTACATTTAAATTTTCAACAATATTGATTAAATTTTCTTCTAGAGAAATATCTAATCCGTCAGTCCAATAGGCATAAAATATTGAATTCAAATAATTTTCAATACCTCCTTCATCTAGAAACATAAATGAGCCCCTCATAGCTTTAACGCTGTTAACAGGAAATACCTTGGGTGAATTAAGTGGTCCAAAACCATCGTGATTAATAACAATTTTTCTTGCGTCAGCCCAATCTTTTAAATCTTTAAAATAATAAGTTAATTTTTCTTTAACCGGATTGGGATTGTTTCTAGCCTTATAAACACTCGGATTTATAGTGTTAAAGATTCCACCAACTAAAATAGGTTTCCAAATTAATTCAAAATCTTTTTTTTTATAAAGATCTGTAATCCCTTTAAATGCAAGATAAGTCCATGGACTACTACAGTCGAAGTAGTACTCAATTCTTTTTCTCATGTTTCAAAACCTTTTAATCAAGTCTAAAATAAAGTTGTTTTTATTATAGTATTTTGTTTTAAGTATATATCTATTTTCTTTATCGTTACAGAATAATTAAAAATTAGTTTAGAAAGTAAAATAAAATGATATCAACATTATTAACATCAATAATTGCTATATGGCTTTTGATATTATCCGCTAGGGTAATAGCATTAAGAGGGGTTTCTTTTTTAAAATTCTTCTCATTCAATAATTTTGGTGAAGAGGCCTTACAAAGAGCGGTTAGAGCTCAAGGTAATTTAATTGAATATGCCCCAATTTTTCTAATTCTACTTTTCATTGCGGAGTATAATGGTGCTCACCCACATATGTTATATATGACAGCCACTCTTTTTATAATTTCTAGATTTATGCATGGTGTTGCCTTTGGGTTTATGAAGTATAGTCCATTTCTTAGAGTTTGCGGAACTCTACTAACTTTTTTATGTATTCTAATCTTATCTATTAGTAATCTTATTGAAGTTTTATAACTTTAATAAATATTTGTTAAAGAAATTTTAAAAACATCATTTATTATGTTATATATATTAAATGAAATTACTTATATTTTTTACATTTTTTCTAATTACTAAAATGGCTTCTGCAGAATTTTTTCAAGATATTTCTAACATAATCAAAAATAATAAAGAAAGATTAAGCTATGGTATTTCCGTAACGGATTTTAATAAAGACGGTCAATTTGAATTCATCGTTACAGGTTTTAGGCATCCTAATTTAGCACTTTCTTATAAAAAAGGTTATTTAGAAAACTTAATTAATGAAGAAGTTTTTTCAGACAATATAAGGTCAACTATTGGCGTTGCCGCGTGCGATATTGATAATGATGGTTTTGAGGAATTATATTTTCTGAACACAGATACTTATAGCGGGAGAAAACAGTACTCAGACCGCCTTCTTGATAATCAATCGAAGATTATTGACTTATTTGAAATTGAAAAAAATTTAAAATCTTTAAATCTAACAGCAGGAAGATCAGTTGTATGTGTCGACAGAATTGGTGTTGGCACTTATGGGTTTTATGTTGCAAATTATGGTGGTCCAACTCGATTTTATGAGTTAATAAACAATCAAATAATTGATAAAGCTCCAACGTTAAATATTGATAAAATTACTGGTGGAAGAGCAGCTGTTTCAGGACATATTTTAGGAAATCATATGGATATATTTGCTGCAAATGAAAGAGGTCCCAATTTTTTATATTTTAATGAAGACGGAATATTTAAAGATTTTGCTGAAAAGTTTGGTGTTGAAGATGTATTTGAAAACGGTCGCGGTACAACTCTTACAGATTTTCTATATCGAGGAGAACTTGATATTGTAACAGGTAACTGGGAAGGTGAACATAGAATATTTTTAAAAGGCGACAAAAAATTTAAAGATGTTGCGACTTCAGCATTTAAAACACCATCAAGAGTTAGAACTGTTATTTCAGCAGATTTTGATAATGATGGTTATGACGAAATTTTTATAAATAATATTGGAGAGGCCAATAAACTTTTTAAAATTTCTAATAATGGAAAATTAAATCAAATTGACTTTAATATAGGATTAGAAACTTATGGACTGGGAACAGGTGCTGCTGTTGCTGATATAGATAATGATGGAATTTTGGAATTATTAATATCTCATGGCGAATCTGGTTTGCAACCACTTTCGTTATATAAGGCAAATGTTAAGAGAGCTTTTAGATATTTAAGAATTTTTCCAAAGACTATTTACAATGCCCCTGCTAGGGGATCAACTGTAATACTAAATACCAATTTAAGGAAACATGCTAAAACAATTGACGCTGGATCTGGTTATCTTTGTCAAATGGAACCTATCGCTCATTATGGTCTAAGGAAAAACGAAAAAGTTGAGAGTGTTACCATAAAATGGACTGATGGATCTTCAAACAATTTTAAAATAGATAAGTTAAACAAAACTTATATTTTTAAAAAAGATATTTAAAATAATGTTTAACTTAAAAATCATCTTATCTCTTATTTTGACGTTAATACTTTCAAATTTTAGTGTTGTACAAGCTAAAGATAATAAAGATAAATACTACAATAATCTGACCAAGGACTGGCGTATAATATTTCCAGATGGAAATAGAAATGCTGCAGGACCAAAATTTTTTAAATATATTTCTGACAGATATACAAATTTTGAAGAATTTCAAGAATACAATAAATTATATTGTGCTGTATCTGGATCTTTAATCAGTCCAGGCTCAAAACCTGAATTTATAAACATAAAAGAAGATGGAACTTCAAAAAATATTTGTGGATATTATTACAAATGTTGTTGGCCTTGTGTTTGTGATGTAATGAAATACGCAAAAGTCACAAAAATTAAGAAAAAATTTCAAGACGTTACAAAAGATTTATATGCCCTAATTATTGATAATCCTTGCATGAAAAAAGATTTTCCTAAAAAAGTTAATAGGAGCTATTTCTGCGACGGCAATAGTTTAGATAAGAAACAAGTTACAACACATAATGATAAATTAATAATTGGATTATTGTATGATGCCAATTATTGTCAACCTTCAGATTTAAGAAAAATTTATTCTAATAAGATAACAGGTAGATTATGCCCCATTAGAAATAGTACTCCTATAAGTGAATTAAGTTCAGGAATGGGCGATATATTTATAAAGTTAGCAAGATAAATTTTTTTACATAAGTTTTTTTAACTTTACTTTTTACAGATGGGTTCAATTATTTTCATATCATCGTTTTCAGTATTAAAGATAAATATTTTATTTTTTTCAATGCCTTTGAAGTTTTTGCTATGAACCAGAATTCCTATGGATTTATCTGAAGAAGAAAAATAATTAAAAGTCGCAATAGGAGGGCGATGAAAATACATTTTTTCTCGATGTTGATAGTTTAAATTGTTAAAGATTTTTAAGTAGTTTAAGTTTTTTTGTTTCCTTGGAAAAGGCAAATCTTGAAACCATACTGGTTTACCCTGCAAGCAACTCGGTTTATTCGGAATAGGGCCATTTACAATTCTATAGTATTTTACCCAGCTAATCCTTTTAGAATTTTTTTTAGTGCCAAACCAAACCAAACATTTTCTATAGTCTTTAGTTTCACAATTTCTAGTTTTGAAGAAAAAATTCGAAATTTTTAACTCTTTTATTGGATTAGTACATGTTCTATCTAAACAATAATTTTTTATGTCAACGTCATTTTGTTGAGCAATTGAACTAAATGAAAATGTTAAAAATATTACTAAATTTAAAATATGAAACATTGAATTATTATAATATTTATTTCCTTTGACCGTATATTAATCCTTTTTCCCAATTATCTACATATTCATCTATAGATAATGTCCATCCATTTTCCATATTTTCATCAAAATATTCAAATAAAATTCCATCTTGTGCATGCATAGATAGAAGAACAGTACCTCCACTTTTTCCACCTCTTTCGTCATGTGGAAGAGCGTCTGCACCCGCAAGTGCATAATCGCCCTTTTTTCTAGAAATAGATTTTTTAGATCCATCAAGTTGCCATTCAGTAAGGTGTTGCTCACCTTCTAAAACCATTGTTAAAGTTGACGCAACATGCCTGTGTCTTCGGCAGTGACTTAAACTTGCATATCTCAAAAGCATATCTAGACGTCCTGATTTTATATCATACCCAAGAAGACTATAATCGAAATCAACTTTAAATTCTTTGCAATCGGGGTCTGTTACATTTCTCCATTCTACTAATTTTGGATCAAAGCTCCTAGATATTATGTTCATATTTTTAATTCTCCTTCGTTGTATGAAAACACATAGATCAAACAGTATTAATAATGTTAAATACTAGTACAAAACACCTGAAATTAAAATAATTCATATTCCTAAAACTCAAAAAATATTTCATAAAACTTAATAATACTGCAAATAGTTACTAGTTTTTTTTATGATATTATAATTAAATTAAATTATAATTTATTAATTATAGTTCAGGACAAGTGATGAGTTGGAAAAATTACGAGCCAAAGCAACGATTTAGAAGAGTAATTACTAATACATTTTTATCTAAAGAAGATTGCGAGATGTTTATTATGGTATTGAAACAACAATGGCCTATTTATATAGATAGATTGCCTGGAAGTGAATTAGAAATAACTAGATCAACGGAGTCACCAAATATAATGGTAGCCATATGGACGCTAGATGACTTTAAACATTTTGATATTTTAGAAAAAATTGGGAATGAAATGATCTATCCATACCGAGATAAACTTTCACCTAAATCAACAAGCATTAAAACAGAATCAATATCTGTGATTTATGGAAATTAATAGTTTTACCAAAAATTTCATTAATAATAAGGAGGGATAATAAATGAATGGCACACTCGATTTTGGCATAAAAAATAAAGTGGCTATTGTTGCTGGAGGAGGGGCATTTGGCAAAGACATAGGCAATGGAAGAGCTGCCTCTATATTGCTCGCAGAGGCTGGTGCAAAGGTACTTGTTGCTGACAGAAGTGAAGAGTTTGCAAATAATACTGTTCAAATGATTAAAGATAGAGGTGGAGAGGCTTTAGGAGTAGGGGGAGATTTAACAAAGTCTGATCAATGTAAAAAGGTTGTCAACTTAGCTTTAAATAATTGGGGAAGGCTTGATATACTTGATAACAACATTGGAATTGCAAGCAAATTATCAGTGGTGGAAGAATCAGAAGATGATTGGGATAAGATTATTAAAGTTAATTTAAAACCAATGTTTCTAATGTCAAAGTATTCTATTCCAGCAATGATCAATACTGGTGAAGGTGGATCAATTGTTAATATTTCTTCCATTTCTGCAACAAGACCTAAAGGTTTAACATCCTACTCTGCCTCAAAAGGTGCAGTTCTATCACTTAGTCAAGCAATGGCTGTTGATCATGGTGCTGATGGAATAAGAGTAAACTGTATTCTTCCTGGACCAGTCTATACACCAATGGTGTATTCTTCAGGGATGACAGCTAGCCATCGTTCTCAGAGACAAAATGCGTCTCTTATTCAAGTAGAAGGAGATGGTTGGGATATTGGGAAAGCAGTTGTTTATTTATCGTCTAATTGGGCAAGATATATAACCGGACACCTCATGGTTGTAGATGGTGGATGTTCATTGTCAGCAAGGCCAAGAGGGTAAATTCCAGAAATTTTAGCAAATATATTTACTTTAATATTTATTAAAAATTTATTTTATATAAGGCCATAAATGGATAATACAAATTTTTACTCAATTTATGATTTAATAAAAGCATATCGTTTAAGAAAAATCTCTCCAGTTGAGCATTTACAAAATACATTTCAAATAATAGAAAAATTAAATCCTAAACTAAATGCCTTTATTTCAATTTCTGAACAAACATCTATAAAGCAAGCTAAATTATCAGAGAAAAGATTTTTAAGTAAGACAGAAAGAAAATTGGAGGGTATACCATTTGGAGTTAAAGATGTTATAGATATAAAATATGAAAGAACATTAAATGGCTCTAAGAGTTTTATAAATTCGAAAATTAAAAAAAAAGATGCAGTGATCGTTAAAAACCTAATCGACGAAGGTGCAATTTATATTGGCAAATTACATACACATGAATTAGCTATAGGAGCACCTACGCTAAATGGTATCAATAAACCTTCAAGTAATCCGTGGGATTTGACCAAAACAGCTGGTGGATCATCAAGTGGATCAGGATCTGCAGTTGGTGGTTTCCTGTTACCTTTTGCGTTGGGAACTGACTCCGGTGGTTCAATAAGAAACCCATCTTCCATGTGTGGAATTGTAGGCCTTAAGCCAAGTTATAACGCTCTATTAATGGATGGTGTTCAACCACTTGCAAGGACGATCGATCATGTAGGACCAATGGCTAGAAGTGGAAAAGATATATCTCTGGTTTACTCTGTATTAAGAAGACAACATAAAGTAGATAGAAAACCCATTGAAAAACTTAAGATAGGAGTAATAGAGCATTTTTATAATAATGATTTGATAGCAAGTGACGAAGTTGGAATGTTGTTTCAAAAAGCAGTTAGAGTATTTGAAAAAAATGGAGCTGTTATTTCTAGAGTAAGTCTTGATAAGCTTCAAACATATCAAAAGATTAATGGTATGATCATGGCTAGAGAAGGTTATTTACAATTCAAAAAAATAATTGAAGATAATGAAGACAAAATTGATGAATTAACTTTCAACAGATTAATCACAGGTAAATTTATAACAAATGAGGCGTACCAAATATCAATCCAGCGAAAAAAAGAATTATCTTTTAAAATGGACTCAGTATTGAATAATTTTGATATCTTGATAACTCTAACGAATTTTGATTTGCCATTTGAAATTGGTAACATTAAAGACATTAAAAAATATTACATGAGGAACGCTCGTTCACCATTTAATGTCACTGGACACCCATGTATATCAATACCATGTGGTCTATCCACAAGCGGTTTACCAGTGGGCTTCCAAATTGTTGGACATTATAATTCGGATAACTACATAGCAAAAATTGCAGACGAATTCCTTTCAAAAATAAACTGGAAGAATATTAGTTATGAAAGAATTTATGAAAACTTATATTGAGAAATATCCTTAAGTTGACAATAACAATGATCTCATTATGCATGCTGATAAAAATGTTTTGCAGATGAGAAATTACTAAAGTAAAATATTTTAATCTAATAAATAAATCTATAACAAAAAAATATAAATGGAGAGATAATAATGAAGGATTATATGGTAGCGCACACATTTAAGTCAGAAGAAATGAGAGAGCAGTATTTTGAAGCTTCAAAAGATATGACTGCTGATGATATACGTAAGAATATGAAAAATGACAATGCTAGTTTTCAGATGAATTGGAATAACGAGAAAAATGATATGGTTATGTTTTGTTGGTGGAAAGCCAACTCTCCAGAAGCTATCACAGATACCTTAGGTGAAATGGCAGACATGTTTCATAATGACATAAAAGAAATGCCCAATGTTATGGACGTTACAGATTAATAATATAGGTATAATTTTATGAACACTCTTATAATAGTTAAAATCAGTAATGTTACCTACGATGAATGGAAGAAAAAATTTGACTCAGACGCTGAAGTACAATCCAAAATGATGAGAAATACAACAGTTGGTAAGGTGGACGAAAATACTGCAATGATAAGTACTGAAGTCTTTGACCAAGAAATGGTAGGCCAATTTATGACTTCAGATGAGTTTAAAAAAATGGAACTAGAACTTGGTCTTTCACATGAAGTGTATCAACTGACAAAAACCTAATTTTTTTAAAATTAAGATCATTTTAAAATACCCAAAAATTCAGTTTTTGGGTTTTTTTATACTATAATATTTTCTGAGGGCTTAGCCTAATTAATATAAAGTAAATAATTAATTATTTTATATGGAAAAGGCAGATGTGAGTATACTTATAACAGTAAATGCAAACCTTCCTTCCTTTTCAGCCTTATTAAGCTGACTTTGCCAATCTAGAACTAAATCTTTTGATACACCATTTTTAATAGCAGCGCTTACCATGTTTATTTCATGAAATTTTGGAAATGAGTTTTCATCCTTATTAGTAATAAAAAATGAGATTTCTTGATTTTTAATGTTTGTATAACCTTGCTTTTCAAGTTTTCCATTTAATTGAGTTGGAAGCATAGGATGTTTTTGGCTTCTGTAGCTATCATGTATCATATCATTTAATTCTTTTTCAGGACCATGAAACCCAAAAAAATCCCATAATGTAGATATATTTGCAAGCTTAGAATTAGCTTTTTGAAGACGTTTTGCTACAATAAGTGCTTCATCAACATTTTCTATATATTCAAGTGTTTGGGTAAAAGTAACTGCGTCACATGAACCTTGGTCAACATTAATACTATTTGCATTACAGCATAATAATTCTACATTTGTGAGATCACTACACATTTTTTTAGCAGAGTTAATTTGAAATTCACTTGGATCAACGCCTATAGCTTTTCCATCAGAGCCAATACATAAAGATATTTCTTTAACTAGATGTCCACCACCACAACCGATGTCGATAATAGTTTGCCCTTTTTGTAAATTTAATTCTTTTAATAATGCTTGTCTTCTCAATACACCAATATTAGTTGACGTCAATTGTTGCTGAATAGACCCTAATTTATTATTAAACTCCATAGTATTTTGTACACCTTATTCTTTATTAATTTTATAATGAAATAGCTTTTTTTAATGCTGTTCTTGATAGTAATCTATCAATATATTGATTTAAATTAATCAAGTCTGAAATATCTATTTTTAGCCTTCTCGCCGCATAACAAGCATGTCCTGTCATTATATCTGCCCCAGAAAAAATACCTGTTAGATAATCTCTATCTTTTAATCTGTTATCTACATTCACTAGTGCAATTTTAAGAAGTTTTAATGCTCTAGCGACATTTACATCATTTTTCTTTTCTGGAGGAAGTAAAATTGTTTCCACTACTATGGTATTTACTTGTTGCATAATAGAACCCTCAGCATAATGAAGCCACTGAAGATAGTCTGGAAAAGCAGGATCTTTAATTTGAGGTTGCAATTTGCCATCACCGTGTCGAGCCAACAAGTATTGTACGATTGCACCAGATTCATAAATTTTTACATTACCATCTTCTAAAACAGGCACTCTTCCCATAGGATGTAACTTATAATACTCAGGAGTACGTAACGCCCTGTCACCAACTGAGTATTTTTCTAAGGTGTAAGACAATTCAAGCTCTTCTAGTAACCATGCAATTCTAACGGCCCTCGAATTTGGTGCAAAATAAAGTTTCATTTAAACCTCGATGTATGTGTCAATGTTTTAAGATTGTACTAGTTTTTTTTATTTAACAAGACACAAAAAGTTATATTTCTAATGTTTTTAAAAATAATTTTTTCACCTTGTAGTGCCTCATTTATAAATATATAAATAAATTAATAGAATTTTGACTAAGGAGCCTAATAATGGATGGATTATGTTGCGGCCCAGGATACGCGAGTCCCTCCGAAGCAGTTAGAGCACCTCGGGAAAAATTGTTATATACTATTGCTATTTACACAGGCACTGGTATACAAAAACCTGATTATCTAGCAACAATTGATGTAAATCCTGAAAGTCAAAATTATTCACAGGTAATTCATAGACTTGAAATGCCTGGAATTGGTGATGAGTTACACCATATGGGATGGAATGCGTGTTCCTCTTGTCATGGCGACGAAAAAATGACTAGAAAATATCTTTTAGTTCCAGGCGTTAGATCAAATAATATATATGTTATTGATACAGCAACAAACCCACACGCCCCTAGTTTACATAAGGTTGTTGACGGTGCTAAAATTAAATCCGAAACAAATTTGTCTGGTCCACACACTGTTCATTGTCTTGGATCAGAAATAATTATTTCTTTCCTTGGAGATGCAAAAGGAGAGGCTCCAGGTGGCTACTTACATCTGAATAAAGAGTTTGAGATTGTTGGCCGTTGGGAAAACTCTATGGGAGACGTACCATTTAGTTATGATTTTTGGTATCAACCACGTCACAATGTTATGGTTAGTTCTGAATGGGCAGCACCAAATACGTTTATGCCAGGATTTGACCTAGAAGAAGTTGGGCATCTTAAGTATGGAAGACGATTACATATTTGGGACTTTGAAAAGAAAAAGCCAATTGAAACAATATATTTAGGTGAAGATGGGCTTATTCCTCTAGAAGTTAAATTTATGCATGATCCAAATAGTAGCCATGGATTTTGTGGGGCGGCTTTGAGTGCCAATGTGATACATTTCTGGAAATCCAAAGACGGTAAATGGGAATGGGAAAAAATCATAGATATTGATAATGAACCACATCCTGATTGGCCTATACCAATTCCGGGTGTGATGTCGGCTCTGTTGGTATCTATGGACGATAAATATCTTTATATAAACAATTGGCTACACGGTGATATGAGACAATATAACATATCAGACCCTCATAACCCAGTGTTGACAGGCCAAATATGGATGGGTGGTCTTTTGGGAAAAGCACCCATTGTCAATGGTGTTAAGGTTGCGGGTGGTCCGCAAATGTATCAGTTATCGTTAGATGGTAAGCGCATGTATGTTACAACTTCCCTTTTTTCAACTTGGGATAATCAATTCTATCCTGAAATTAGAACTGAAGGTGGAGTTATGGTTATGATTGACTGTGATGTAGTGAATGGTGGTATGAAAATTAATAAAGACTTCATTTTAGACTTTGGTAAAGAACCTAACGGCCCAAGTAGGTGCCACGAAAGTCGATATCCCGGTGGGGATTGTACAAGTGATATTTGGTTATGAATAAGATTACAATAGCAAATCGTAATAATACTATTTTTAGGGTTAAAGGAACAAAACCTTTGTTATCAGAATTACGTTCGCAGGGACTTGATCTACCATATGGTTGTCAATATGGAGGGTGCATTACTTGTGCTGCAAAATTAATTAATGGTGAGGTTGATCAAAGATCTCAAGTTGCTCTTAATAACAGGCAAATCAACAATGGTTATGTAATACTATGTGTTGCTAGAGCAAAAACTGACTGCACGTTTGAAATAGGCGTAGAAAGTCACGATAACCTGTATCGCAATCCATTTATTGACCCCTTGGCCCCTCACGAATTGAAAGCTGATATTGCAATTTCAAAGGATAATAATTAATGACTTTAGTGAATCACAATGAACCCTACAGCGAAGACTATCTTCAAGATATTCTAAGTACTGTTAAGACTATCGCAATGGTTGGTGCTAGCCCGGATAAGACCAAATTTAGCTATGGTGTCCTTAGAGTGTTACATGAAACTGGATATGACATGATACCTGTAAATCCACGTCATGGTTTAAAAGAAATTAGAGGGTTAAAAGTTTATTCAAGTTTAGACAAAATAGATCGTCCAGTTGATATGGTTGAAGTTTTTAGAAAGCCTGAGGATCTCTATGGCATAGCTGAAGAGGCGATAGCAATAGATGCAAAAGTTTTATGGGGACAAATTGGTGTAATAAACCATGATGCAGCTCGTTTAGCGGAAGAAGCAGGTTTAAAAGTAGTGATGAACCGATGTCCAAAGATAGAACTCTTTAGACCTTTTTGGAAGCCTCGACTTGACCCTGAAATTTAACTTGATTTAATAAAATTTTTACAAATGGTTGGTAATTTTACTAATAATTTCATTGAGATTATTAAAATAGCTCCACCCAAAAAATGCCCAATAATAAACTTTAAAAAACCACCTCGATCTTCGTGCAATATAGATGTAGAAATCAAAAGTGTTCCAAGGACAATTGTCGATAAAAATGTAATTAATAATACATGGTAAATATTTGTTTTATCTAACCTGTATTTTTCACCAGCTCCTACAGTGATATTAAATTTTTGAAGAACAAACAATATTAATGGTACACAGAATAAATGGGATGCTGAAATTACAAAGAAATTATTAAATGGAAGATATAAGTTATAATTTTTGAGCACAAAGAAAAAGCTAATATAAGAAAGTAAAAATCCAATAATAATTCTATTCCCAAAAAATAAAAATGCTAAAATAATTATTCCAAAAGGAAAATAAAATAATAAGAAGTTTATGTCATTTCCAAAATTATAAAAAAGATAATACCAAGTGAAAATCATCAAAGTATATGAAGTATAAACTATAATATTTGAAACAATTTTATCGAATATATTATTAAAATTCATTAATATAATATAACCGAAGTTAATTATAAAAATATGTATATCGAATTTACACGTTAAATTCTTTAGACATCCATTTTTCAAATTGAACTAAATCATTATAAGCTTTGCCTACAGTTAATTCAGTAATTTCTTTTCTCCATTTACAGTAGTCATTCATTTTATCTATTAATGGTTTAGATGCTTGGCAAGCAACAGTTTTGCCTTTACGTTCAACAATTATGTAACCTTCTTCTTCACATTCACTTATCATATTAGAAATAGTTTGCCTATTTGTGTGCATCTCTTTTACTAAATATGAAATAGAGTAAAATGAATTTTCATAAAATGCGTTTACCATCCACCGTGCAAAGGCATTGCGTATAGGTGTTGAATTAAAATATCTTTGTATTTTATTTACCATTCTTGTTTGCCTGGCTTTAAAAATTTCCATTTCAATTTTCATCACACACCTCCTGTATTCTAGTAGAAGATGATTATAAATTTCGTCAGAAGAATTTTTGATTGTAGACATATTTCAACATATCAAAATTTATAAATATAAAATACTTAATAATAAAAAAAGGCGGCTAATGCCGCCTTTTCAAGCAAAGATATAATTTAGAATGTTGCTTTAATTGTTAACTTTGAAACTGTACCTGAATCAGCAGTCGTTCCAGCTCCTGTTCCTGAACCTGTTTTATAATCATAGTCTGATATGTTTAAATATGCAGTTAAACCAGAAGCAACACTGTAAGTAACTTCAGCTCCTGTATTTGCATATTCTTCATCAGTGGTTCCTGTTGAATCTTCAACTTTTACAGTGTAAGCAGCAATTGACATACCGTCACTTACATTAAATTTAATACCAACACCATTAGCTTCTTCGTCTGCATTAGTTGCTTCATAAGTAGCTTGAGCTACCTTTAAAGTAATGTCTCCAGAAACTATTGAAACACCCATATTTTGTGATTCTACATCTACAGTTCCAGAAACTTGTTCCTGATTGTATGTTGCTCCACCAATTGTTATAGATGCACCAGCAGCTTCCATCTTATATTGTGCACCAATACCAATTGAATCTTGATTACCAGATGTTGAGTCAGTACCATCATCGGTGAAAGATATACCTGCAGTTAGTCCACCCATAGCTGGTAAGTGGTATGTTATTTTATTATTGTCGACATCTGTAGCCTCAACGTCAGTGTCTAAAAGTGCTAAAGTATCGGTTCCAGTGGCTTGAATTTCCTCAGAAACCACGTCTTCAGCGTCAATACCGTAATTATCAGCTGCACCATCTTGACCACCTAAGACTATTTTACCAAAGCCACCAGCAATTGAAATATTTGATTCATCTATGAGTGCGTCATCTGCATCTGTCGTCATTTCAGTAGCCATAGTGATATCTAAACCGGAATCAGTCTTGTTTGAAAAACTAATTTTGATTTCAGAATCACTACCCATTGATGTACCATCGTTTGCAGCTACATTAGAACTTCTTGACTGATATACCCACTCGGTATAACCAGAAATGGAAACATCTGCTATCGCTGAATTAACAGAAAGTGTAGCAGCAGCAGCTAATGCTGTCGTACTTAAAAGTAATTTTCTCATAAAAATCTCCTCAAAAGATTGTTTTATTGTTAAAAAAAATCGGTGTCCTATTGGTTAGACAGGACACCTCCAATACAATTACGGGGATACGCAAAAACGATTGGTATCATTTTGATACTATGAATAATTATATTTTAAAAGTAAAATAACTATCATTTTGATACTTTTATCACCAAGTGTGATATTTTTACAACATTGATTTAAAATTTAGTTATAAAACATTTAACTTAAATCATACTAATTTGTAAATTTTGGATATACTTTTATAAATGATCTTCTTGCATCTTCAGTGTCTTTGGTAACTTTAACAAATTTGTTATCACGAAGTTTTTTAAGACAACGAAAAAATGTTGCTCTAGGGTGAGGACACTTTTTTAGAATATCATCTAAACTAATATTATCATCTTTCCCTTGCATATGTATAATAGCTTGAAGTATATCACGTTCCGTCAATGATAGATTATTAAGCCCGAATTGTTCTTCTTTATTTCTTAGCAAAGACCATAACTCTGACAAAGACTGTTTAGTCTCCTTCATATTGTATCCCCCATATAAATTATGATACATTTTTAAGCAATCATTTCAAATAAATTTTGTTAACTAATTAATTAAAAAAATATTGCTGAATTCATTACATGTTTTCATACTAATGTTTTACTTTAAATTTTTAATCTAAAAGGCTAACGTAATATAAAAGTTTTAAAATTTTGGAAAAAACTTGAAAGTGAAAAATTTAAAACCGACAATTGGCTTTATTGGTGCTGGAAACATGGGTTTACCAATGATAAAAAACCTTATCAAGAAGGGTTTCCAGTTAAAAGTGTACGACATAAATCCTAAAATCACTAAAAGATTAGATAAAGATAATATAAAAACAGTAAATAATTTAAGGGCTGTTGCTAATAATAATTTCATAATTTCAATTTTACCAGACACTCAAAATGTTGAGAGCGTATTTAATACTGATTCTGGTATCATTTCGTATTTAAAACCCGGAACAATTGTAATTGACATGAGCACAATTTCTTCTTCATCTGCAATTGAAATTGGTAAAGTTTTACAAAAAAAGCAAATAGAGTTTGTAGATGCTCCTGTTAGTGGAGGAGTAAAAGGAGCATTAAATGCTAATTTATCAATTATGGTAGGAGGAAAAAAAGAAACTTACAAAAAATCTCTAGATATTCTCAATTCTTTAGGTGAAAATGTAATATATGCTGGAAAACTTGGAATGGGACAAGTTTTTAAAATGTGCAATCAAATAATGGTTGGTTCACATATACAATCAATGTGTGAAGCTTTTGCTTTGTGCAAATCAAAGGGAGGAGATTTGAAACTTTTAAAAGAAACTTTAATTGGAGGTTCTGCAAATTCTTGGATGCTAGAAAATTTAGGTAATGATGTCATAAATAAAAACGAACATGCTGGTTTCAGAATAGATTTACAGCTAAAAGATTTAAAATTGGCTAGTGAAGCTGCATTTGAGAGTGGAGTACCACTTCCAGGATTGTCTTTGGTATTAGCATTATATCTCGAAGCAAGAGCACATAACGAAGGTAAAAATGGAAACCAGTCTTTATTTAAAACATATGATAGAATGTCAAACCAAAAATAATCACTAGGTCAATTATAATCTTATTTACCTTCAAAAATTCTGATATCTCTGTCTGCTCCACCATCAAGCGCTTTTAGAGCAACTTGATAATCGTCACTTCTGTAAGCAGCTTTTGCTTTTTCAAAACTTTCAAATTCAACTAAAACTGTTTGTTCTACAACTCCGTTTTCATGAGCATCTACTGTGCTAGTACTAGCCAGAATTTTACCTCCAGCTCTAATCATTGCAGGACCTGCCAGCTCTAAGTAAGCTTGTCTTTTTTTAGGGTTTGCAGGTGAACGATGTGCACTTAAAAAATAACCTTTAGGCATAAAAACTCCTTTTGATATAAAAATTAGAATACATACTTTTATTAAAATAATCATTTCTTATATAAATTCTATAAAAAGGAATAATAAATGACTGACGAAAACCTAAAGAAATCCATGAAACGGGCTCATTATGGAGGCACACATCATTTTTTAAAAACAAAGTTTTTAGGTTTAGAAAGTGAAATATATAAATATGAATTAGAGTTTTCTAAAGAATGTTTAAATCCATTTAAGACTGTCCAAGGCGGTATGATAGCTAGCGCAATAGATGAAATTACTTCAATAAGCGTTAATATATTTACCAAAGATGAATATTTACCCAGTTCAACTGATATACATATTTCTTTCCATAGACCTTTATTATTAGGAAAAGTTATAGGAACAGCTAAAATAATCAAAATAGGTAGGCAAATAGTGTCAGTTGAGGGTAGGCTAATATCACCTTCTGGAAAGATAGCAGCCTCAGGACTTCATACCGCAGTTTTAACTAAAACTTCAGATATTAATAAAAGTGAATAAAACTAGATAATGATTAAAAAGCAAAACCTTCCTTCAAAAATATGTATTATTTGTGAAAGACCATTTACGTGGAGAAAAAAATGGGAGAAAGTTTGGAATGAAGTGAAATATTGCAGTGGAAAATGTAAAAAAGCTAAGGTAAGAAAAATTGAAAATAATTAAGCAAAATTACAACGTCGATAGCGTAATAGAAATGGCTTGGTGCGATAAGACAAGCTTTGATTCAATAAAAACTCAGACAGGTATCCCAGAAAAAGATGTTATTAAAATAATGCGTTCTAATTTAAAAAAAACAAGCTTTAAGGTTTGGAGAGAAAGAGTTTACGGTCGAAAAGCTAAACATGCTAAAAAATAACATTCAGATTGTATGGTTTAAGAGGGATTTAAGAATAACTGACCATGGACCTTTATTTGAAGCTTCACTCAATTCAATTCCAACACTACCCATATATATAGTTGAAACAGATTATTGGAAACAACCATTTTCAAGTAAAAGACATTGGAGCTTTATTCACGATAGTCTTAAAGAATTGAGGAAGGATTTAAAGAATATAGGCCAAAATTTGGTTGTTAGGATTGGTTCTGTTAAAGATGTATTTGAAGATTTATCACTTCAATATAATATCCAATCAATTTTATCCCACGAAGAAACAGGTAATAAGTGGACTTATGACAGAGACAAGGAAATACAAAATTGGTGTCATAAAAACAATATATTATTAAATGAATTTCCTTCAAACGGTATTGTAAGACCCTTGAAAAATCGAATAGTTTGGTCAAAAATTAGAAATTTAAGAATGAAAGAAGAACTGATTTCAACTCCAACAAATTTAACTCCTATTATAAAAATAAAAGAAGGGAAAATACCCCTCAAAAATGATCCAATTTTTGAAAATAATCATTCAGGAATTGTACAAAAAGGAGGGCGAAGCGAGGCAATAAAAATATTGGATAGTTTTTTAGCTGTTAGAGGTAAAAATTATACATACAATATTTCTAAACCAGGTGTCTCTGAACAAACTTGTACCCGTCTTTCACCTCATTTGACTTGGGGGACTATTTCCTCAAAAGAAATATTGAAAATAATAAAAACAAAAAAAGAAACTTTGTTAGAAAGTGAAAAGAAAATTTGGAATAAAAATTTGACTGCAGTTATTTCACGTTTGTCCTGGAGATGCCATTTCATACAAAAACTAGAAACCCAACCATCAATAGAATTTAAGTGTATGCACCCATATTATGAAGGTATCAGAGAAAATAATTTTAATATAGATTTTTATAATGCATGGAAAAAAGGTCTTACAGGTTATCCATTTATTGATGCTTGTATGAGAAGTCTCAACTATAATGGTTGGATAACTTTTAGAATGAGGGCTATGCTTGTAAGTTTTGCAAGTTATGACCTTTGGCTTGATTGGAGAAAAACCGGATATCACTTGGCTCAGACATTTACAGATTATGAACCTGGCATTCATTATAGCCAATTACAAATGCAGTCTGGAGTGACTGGGATTAATACTTTAAGAATTTACAACCCGGTAAAACAATCAATGGATCACGATCCTAGAGGAAAATTCATAAAAAAATGGGTCCCTGAACTTGCTAACGTTCCAGATACTTGGATACATGAGCCTTGGAAAATGGATTTATATACTCAAAAAATATTTAATTGTTTAATTGGTAAACATTATCCTCAGCCAGTTGTTGATCATACAGATGCTATCAAACAAGCAAAATCAAAATTGGCATTAATTTTAAGTAAAGATGGTTACAGACATGGGTCGAATATAGTTTTAAATAAGTTAAGTAGTAAAAGAGTTAAAAAAAATCAGAAAAAAATAGATAATCAATTAGAGCTTTTATAATATTTACTTCAAGCTTTTTTTGTTATTAATGGCTTTGTTCTTTTTGGATAACACGTTTTACAAATTTTACAGACTGTTCCATTGCATCCCCAAGCTGAACAAAATTCTCTTCCATAAAATATGATTTGTAGATGTAATTTATTCCATTTTTCTGATGGAAAAAGTTTTTTTAAATCGTTTTCAGTAGTTTTTACATTTTTTCCATTAGTTAAACCCCATCTTTGAGCAAGTCTATGTATATGAGTATCTACTGGGAAAGCTGGAATACCAAACCCTTGTGAAACAACAACACTTGCTGTCTTATGACCTACACCTGGTAATTTTTCCAATTCACTAATATCATTGGGAACGGCACCATTAAATTTGTCAACAAGAATTTTTGATAGATTTGAAATAGCTTTAGATTTTTGAGGTGCCAATCCACAAGGTTTTATAATATTGTAAATTTTGTCTATAGGAACTTTTTCCATGTCAAAGGGATTGTTAGCCATTTTAAATAAGAATGGGGTTACTTTATTTACCCTCTCATCTGTGCATTGAGCGCTGAGTAATACGGCAACTAATAACTCAAAAACATTTTTGTTTGTAAGAGGAGCGGGCGTTTCTGGATAAGTATGCTCCAAAAAATCCATTATAAATTTTGCTCTTTCAGATTTTAACAAATTAATATCCTAATAATATGGAGGTATTGTATTAATAAATATAATTTTAAAAAAACAAAATCATATATAAACATAGTATAATAATTAAATGTAATAAGTGTATAATGAAAAAAATAGAAGTTTTCAAACAAGGTGTACTTGAAGAGCTACCTTTACAAATAGGCGTTTTCCCTTTTGGGATTATTTATGGAATAATGGCTATTGAAAGCGGTTTAACGCCCACACAGGCTTTTCTAATGTCTTCAATTATATTTGGGGGAGCAAGTCAAATAGCGTTTGTTCAACTAATATCAAGTGCTACTCCGCTTGGGCTTATTGTAACAACAGTTAGTGCAATAAATTCAAGACATTTTTTATACAGTATTTCAATGATGGAGTATTTGAAAAATTTATCGCTAAAATGGCGCATTATATTATCTTATTTATTAACTGATGAAGCTTACGCTGTATCAATTAGAAGGTTTATAAATGAGCCTAGCACCTCTTTTCTTCATTTTCACCTTTTAGGCACGGGAATAACATTATTTTTGTCTTGGCAAATCTCTACTTTGATTGGTGTTTTGTTAGGTGGTGACTTACCACAATTTTTAGATTTACAGTTTATTATTCCCCTTACTTTTATTGCTATAATAGTACCAATGGTTAAATCAATTTCCACTTTTTTTGTAGTTATTGCGTCAGCTTTTTCAGGTTTAATTTTAAAAAGCTTAGACATTAATTTTTGGATTGTCATCTCAGGATTGATTGGGGTTGTGATTGGTTTAACTTCTTCTAAATTGGATAAAAAAAGATGATATGGTTTGGAATCATAATATGTGGGGTAATTACTTTTTTAATAAGATTTATTCCAATGTCAGGAATAATTTCTAGAGAATTATCACTCTCTACTAAAAATTCATTTAAATACATCCCTTTAGCGGTTTTAACTCCAATTATTGTTGATGACTTATCAATTGTAGAAAATAATTCTCTCTTTTTTATTGAAAATTATAAATTATATGCAGGTTTAATTTCTATAATTGTGGCATTAACCACAAACAATATTCTTGCGACTATATCTATAGGTATGGCAAGTTATTTACTCATGTCTAATTTAGTGAATATTTAAAACTCGTGGGAGAAAGTTATGGATAAAAATATTGCAGGAATAAACGGGTGTGCAAAAGATTGTCACGAAGCAGCTGTTAAAGGTGGATGGTGGCATGATGCTAGAGGTATTAAAAAAGACAGAAATGTAGGGGAGTTGTTATGTTTAATTCATTCTGAGATTAGTGAAGCAATGGAAGGTGCAAGAAAAGGTTTAATGGATAACCACTTAAAACATAAGTCTATGATGGAAGTTGAATTAGCGGATGCTATTATTAGAATTTTTGATTTGGCTGAATCTAAAGGTTTCAAATTAGGTGAAACTATTTACGAAAAATTAGAATATAACAAAGTGAGAGTTGACCACCAAATTAAAAATCGGCTCAAAGATGGTGGTAAGAAATTTTAGTAACAACCATCACTTCGACATAAACTAATAAATTCAAGTAAAAAAATGAGCGTACAAATTTCAAATAAAATGTCATTAGATGATCATGTAACAAAAATTAGTTTAGCCAAGAGTAAAGTTAAAATTAGTATATTTGAAATGGCAGAGGCAATCACTAATGCAGTCAATAAATTAGAAAATAGGCAAACAGAATTAGCAAGTAAACTTGGAATGTCTAAAGGTACACTTTCCAAATGGTTTTCAATTGGTTCGAGTAACAGCTTAATTAGTGTAAAACAATTTGCTCCTACATCTTTTGATTCTTTATATCAATTAAGTACTTTAGATAATCAATATCAGAAATATTATGGAGAAGAAAAGGGTAGCAAAAACTTTTTTAAACTATTCGAAAATAAAAATATAACTTCGTCTTCTCAAAGAAAAGATATTATTAAATTTGTAAAATTACATAAAGACAGAATTAATAAAAAAGAAAATACTAAGGTAGAAAAATTATATGAACAAAAGATTAGTTCAGAAATAAAGTTAGAGGTTTTAGTTAAATCCAAGTTATTTTTTAATACAATTATTGTTGTTCCATCAAATGACCAATTAAGTAAGTGGAAAAAATATGATTCTAATAAAGATATTAATAATAATTATCCAATAAGAAGTTTAGAAAATGCAGATAAGAATATTTTTCAACAATGCCTAATTAAAGTTAAGGCAAAAAATATTGATATTGCTATTACTTGCTTGAAATCTTGGGGATTTAACTATGATAAAATTTTAATACCAACTCAACGTAAAAATGGGCTTGCAGACATTTCCTTAGAATTTGTTTTAATAATTGGTTCTAAAGGAAATTTTAAAAATACTGAGTTGATTTTAAAATCAGATAAAACAATTGATCTAATTGAATATTCCCAAAAGATAGGAATAAGACCATTCTTATTTATAGGAGAAGTTTTAACCCACAAAAATTGGATTTATTGTATTGATTAAAAAAAATATTTTCCTCGAGAAATCTTTTTAAAAATATTTTAATTTAATTATATATAATAAATAAGTTGGAAAAAATGAAATCTACAAAAGTTTTAGTTCCCTCGGGTGTTCTTGGATTAGGTTTTGATTTGAAAGCTTTAAATACTGGTATAAAAAATAAACCTGACATAATCGCTATTGATGGTGGTTCAACTGATAGCGGCCCATTTTCTCTAGGCTCCGGGACTTCTAAATATTCACGAGATTCAGTAAGATCAGAATGGAAAAGTCTTATGAAGGCCAGAAATAAGGCCAAAGTTCCTCTAATTATTGGAAGTTGTGGAACTTGTGGAACTGATAGCATGGTTGACTGGATGGAGGAGATTACTATTGAGGTAGCAAAAGAGCTTAATCAAAATCTTAAAATTGCTAAGTTATACTGTGAACAAAAAAGAGACTATATTAAGATAAATTATAAAAATAGTAGAATAACATCTCTTAATCCTGCCCCAAATTTAAATGTTAGCTTAATAGATGAAATGACACATATCGTTGCACTTGCTGGTGCAGAACAAATTCAAGAATGTTTAAAAACAGGTGCAGATATAATTTTAGCAGGTCGAACTACTGATACAGCTATCATATCTGCCTTGCCCTTAATGAACGGCTCAGACCCAGGAGCATCCTGGCATGGTGCAAAAATTGCTGAATGTGGAGCTCTATGTTCTAGCAATCCAACATCAGGAGTGGTATTGGTTGAATTTGATCAGATTGGCTTTACAGTTGAAGCAATGTCTGAAAATGCTTTTTGTACCCCATATACTGTAGCTTCTCACATGCTTTACGAAAATGCTGATCCTTATATTTTATCAGAGCCAGGAGGATATATGGATGTAACTAATGCATGCTATAGCTCCATCAATAATAGAAAGGTCAGAGTACAGGGAGCTAACTGGCATACATCAAAAAAATATAATGTTAAGTTAGAAGGAGCACGAGTTTATGGTTATCAGACCTCATTACTGGTGATATTAAGAGAAAATTTTTACGTTAAAAATGCTATGAAGTGGACTGAAAAACTTTCAAGGTTCTTAAAGAAAGAAATCAAGCTTAGAATGAAGTTAAATAATTCTGACTATTCTCTTGATTTTAGGCACATTGGTATAAATTCAACTTTAGGTGATTTAGAAAAAAGTGAAAGAATTCCTGTTGAGGTAGGAGTTTTATGTATTGTTACATCAAAAAGAAATAAAATATCCACTGAAATTGCAAAATTAATAAATCCATTTTTGCTACACTTTCCTTTAACTACTGATGAGGAACTACCTACTTTTGCTTTTCCATATTCTCCTGTTCATTCAGATAGAGGTTATGTTTATGAATTTTCTTTAAATCACCTTTTAGAATTAAATAATCCAATGGATGCATTTCAAATAAAAATATCAGAGGTGTAATTGTCAATTCTTGGAGAAAAGGTTAAAAAAATTAGATCCAAAAATGCAGGCCCGTTTTGGATTACTGTTGATATTTTTTGTGGAAGTCAAGAAGCTTATAGGGATGTATGTCTTAATTTAAATAATGAAAAAATAGCAAATTTATTAATGATAAATATTAAGGATTTAAAAAGATTTGAAATAGAAAAATTAAATGTTGTTAAGTTTTCTTTTCCAAGAAAAATAATTCAAGGTCATATTTTTGATAGAGATATGCATGGAGCGCAGCTAGCAATTCTGCTTTCTGAAATGGAATTTTAGATCAATTAATCAATCCTTGAATAAAAATTAATTATTTCCACTACCTTTTTGGACATATTTAATTTCTTTCATGTGATACCTGTGGGTTAAAATAAAGTCTGAACTTAACTCGAATAATTTGATAGTTTATTTTAGTGTAATGGTTTAAATTTATAAAAATATTATTATATGAAACTTATAATAATAAGGAAAAAACATGTTTATAATAAAATCAATATCAATAATCATTGCAATGTTAATCTCATTATTTTCAACTTATGCAATTGCAGAAAATTATACTGTAGATATGCTAAACAAACTTGGGAAAGAGAGAATGGTTTATTCTGAAAAAGTTCTTTCGATTAAAGTTAATGATGAAATTACATGGAAATCAGTTGACAAAGGTCACAATGTTGAATTTATAGGTATGCCTAAAGGTGCCTCTAAATATAAATCTAAAATCAGTAAAGATGCTAAATATACATTCACACAACCTGGAGTATATTTATATCAATGCACTCCTCACAAAGCTATGGGAATGATTGGTCTTGTTGTGGTTGGTGAAGATAAGAATAATTTAGACAAAATAAAGAAAGTTAAGGTTTATGGCAAATCAAAGAAATTATTAAAAAAACTCCTCAAGTCCCTTTAGATTTTTTGACAATACTTGTGTCTTACTCTAACTTTAATTAACGTTGTAGGTGGTAAATTTAAAAATTAAATTTATTTATTTCATATAATAGTTTAAAAGGAGATTTTATGACGAACTGTTTTCATTTAGCAATTCCTGCAGGTAATATTAAAAAAGCTTTAGGATTTTATCATGATATTTTAGGATGTAAAACAGGTAATCAAGAAGAAGGCCGTTGGATAGACATAAATTTTTGGGGAAATGAACTTACTCTTCATGAGACAAAAACAAAACAAGTAAGAGAAAGACACGACGTTGATATGGGTGATGTTTGTGTACCTCACTTTGGAGTTCACCTCGAAGCAAAAGATTTTGAAGAAGTAAAAAAAAGAATAGAAGCTAGCAATATTGATTACTTTGACAATCCATACAGGAGATTTATTGGTTCAAAATTTGAGCAAGAGACATTTTTTGTAGAAGACCCAAATGGAAACGTTCTTGAAATTAAAACCATGTCTAATCCGGAAGTTTTATTTGAAACCGCGTCTTGATACCGAACTAGAAAAAATCAAGACTGTTAGTCTTAGTTTCATCTTAAAAATTATACTAAAATTTTTTATATAGATATATTGTTATATGAAATTATAATATTTGATTTATAGATGGTCGTGTTTATGAACAAAATAAAAAATATAGTTCGATATCCTATCAAAGGACTATCAGGTGAAAACCTTGAAAATATTACACTAGAAAAAAATCAAGTTCTACCTGGAGATCGCGAGTTTGCATTCGCTAGATCGTATGTCACATACGAGGAAAATAATCCGACGTATTTAAGAAAAACAAATTTTTTAGCATTAGTAAGAGAAGAAAAATTAGCAAAATTAAATACTAAATTTGATCCAAAAACAAGAGAATTGATTATAAATCTTGATAATAAAGTTGTTATAAATGAAATTCTTCTTAAAGAAGAAAACATTAAAAAAGTTGAAACTTTTTTTCAAAATTATTTAAATTTAGGAATTGATAATAAACCAAAGTTAGTAAAAGGAATAAAGATTGAAAAGAATAATAACTTAAATCACTCATTTTCAGATATTCCAGATAAGGCTGTGTCCATAATCAACCTAAATACAATAAATGAATTAGAAAAAAATATAGGTAAAAACATTAATCCTTTTAGGTTTCGTGCAAATTTTTTAATAGATCAAGGGAATCCCTGGGAAGAATTTAATTGGATTGGTAAAAAAGTTTCTGTTGGGGAGTGTGTTTTAGAAGTTTTCAAAAAAACACAGAGGTGTGCAGCCACCAATGTAAACCCAGAAAATGCTATTAGAGACATTAATATACCAAATGAAATTAATACCCATTATGGGCATTTAGATTTAGGTGTATATGCAAGAGTTATAAAAACTGGTCTCGTTTCAATATCAGATAAGTTATACATAAATTGAACAATAAATTGAATTTAGAACTAGGTTTAAATCTTTTTGGAGTAGTAAAATAAATTTAGTTAAAGAAAAAAACAGATTTAAAGAAATGGGTTTTATTAAATTCTGGATTTTTTCTACCCTATTTTTTTTAACTTTTCCTCTATCTTTAATTTTATCTTTGTTCTTCTTAGGAATTAGAGAAACAAAACAATTTATGGTTGTTTTAATTAGTGATTATCTTCAGACTATTTTATTTATTTTTATAATACTAACAATAATCATAGTTTTTATAGTTGATTATTTAAGTAATTTTTTCAGTTAATTTGTTATGTTTTTAACAAGAGGTAAATTAAAAATTAATTTCATACTATTATATTTATTATTAATATTTTTAAACTCCATCCCTTTTAAGCATCTATTTGCAGAAGATATTTATATTGGTGTAGCTTCAAATTTTTTGACACCCATGAAAGCATTAAAAGAAAACTTTGAAAGCATAAATGATGGCAAAATATTTATTTCAAGTGGTTCTAGTGGAAGTTTATACTCACAAATTATAAATGGGGCCCCATTAGATATTTTTTTATCAGCTGATCAAAATCAGCCAAAAAAACTTGAAAAAACTGCAAAAGCAATAAAAGAAACACGTTTTACATATGCAACTGGAAAATTAGTTGTGTACAGTACGAAAAAATTTCTTTTTGGTCGAAGTTTTCCTCAATTCTTAACTTCAAATAAAATTAATCATATTGGAATTGGAAAACCAGAATATGTTCCATATGGAAGAGCTGCTATAGAAGTTCTAAAATCATTAAAAGTTATTAAGGAAATATCTCCAAAGTTCGTTTTAGGTAAAAGTGTTAATCAAGTTTTTTTAATGAGCTTCTTTGGTAATTTAGATTTAGGTTTTGTTTCCAAGGCAGATTTTATAAGTAATAATATGAAGGGAATAACATGGGAAATTCCTCAAAATTTATATTCGCCAATTAAACAAGATGCTATTTTACTCAAAAATGGTGAAAAAAAAGATAATGCAATACTTTTTTTAAAGTTTCTTTCCTCTGAAAGAACTAAAGAAGACTTAAAAAGATTTGGATATGTTTTTGATTAATATTCATTTAAATTAATTATCTTTTTTATTATAGATTCCTCATTCTCGCCCCAAGCAAGAGTTCCTCTAAAAATACCTTTCCTATCAAGCATAAAGACAGATGCTGTATGGTTTAGATTATAATTATCTTTCGATGAACCAATAGTTTCAAAAAATATATTCCAATTGTCAGCCAAACTTTTGATTTCATTAATTTTACCTGTAATAGCAATTACATTTTTATTGAAATATTGAATGTAATCTTTTAAGTGATCTTGGGTATCTCGTTTAGGGTCTAATGTTACGAAAATTATATTTGTTAAATCAAGAGGAGGTTTAAGATTTTCTGTAACTGATGATAATTGAGTTAGTGTTGTTGGACAAATTTCAGGACAGTGTGTGAATCCAAAAAAAAGTAAAGATGGTTTTTCGTTAAGACTTTTTGTATTAAATTGACTTCCATTTTGATCAACTAAATTTATGTTTTTAATGACGTCTGATATATTCTTAGGACTATTCTGACTAGATAGATGCTCTGCAAACATAAACGTTGCAATTAAAATAATTACAAAAGAAACTATAATTGTAGATATTAGAGTTATTTTTTTATTTATGGGTGTCATGAAATTTAGTCTAAAGTGAGTTTACTTATCCTTTTACTCTCTTATAAAATCTTTGTCATTTTATAAATGTTACACAATATGATAAAAAATCATTTAAAAAGTTATTTTCTCTGGCCATGAAAGGGAATAACCAAGCGACAACAATAAAAGCTAGAGCCCAAAAGATAAATAATAGAGTAGTTTGCTTTTTCATTTTATAATTTATTAAAGTTATTTTTAAGATATGTTAGATTATTTTAATAATATTTTAAATTACTAAGTGTTTTATGGGTTTAAATAGGGAAATTTAATGAAATTCATATATTTAATAATTTTTTGTTTATTTTATTCTTTCAATTCTCACGCATTGGAATATTCATGCATCGATAAAAAATATGGTCGTTTTTCAAAAATGTTTATTGAAGATAAATTATTAAAATATGAGGATGAAAAGGGCGAACCTGCGGATTATAAAGTTGTAGAAAATTCTGAAAAAATGTTAATGGCTATTAGTAAAGGTTCTAAAGATAATGATCCGATTCTTAATTACATATTTATAATTAAAGATAAATCCTTGGCTTTCAATTCCATTTTAAGATCTATTAAAGAAAGCTACAATGAAATATATACTAATGACTTAACCTTAAAATGTATTGGTAATGAGTGATAACCTCAAATTGTCATTGATTTAATGTTAAAAACTTTGCATGATTAATTGTGTAGTTAGTCGGAAAAAAATTGAAACAATCAATTAGAATTACAGAAGACTCGTTCTTTAAAGGTGAATATTCTGGATCTGGAGATTTAGAGCTTTGTGGAAGTTTTGAAGGTTCGTTATATGTGAAAAACTTACATATTAAGAAATCAGGTATACTTATTGGTCATGTATCAGCTGTAAACATTATAGTTGAAGGTGAAATGAATGCAGATATTCAAGCTGAAAATTTACATTTAAAATCAACTGGTGTTGTAGATGGGGACGTCATGTATCGTAATATAATTATTGATTCAGGTGGGATGTTAAAATCTAAGATGGTTCAAAACATTTCCAAAATGAAAAATTTAATTAAATTAAGTAAAAAATAAATCTATGCTCTTATCAAATAATGAAGAGATTTCTATTAATGATTTTTCTAAATTAAACCTTGTTTTAGGAACAATTTTAGAAGCATCCAAGAATGTTAAAGCAAAAAAACCTGCATATATTTTAAAAATTGATTTTGGTACAAATGTAGGTCTCAAATACACATCAGCTCAAATTACTAATTATTCATTAAAAGAATTAATAGGAAGACAAGTTGTTGCAGTATGTAACTTACCATCAAAAAAAGTTGCGGGGTTCACTTCTGAAGTTCTTATACTAGGAGCAATTTCCGGTAAAAATGTTCATTTATTACGCCCAGATATTAAACTAGAAAATGGTACTTTAATTGGATAAAGAAAAAAAACTAATTGATGGTCTAAGAGGAATTATACCTAGTCTTCACACTCCTTTTTGTAATCAAAATAAAATTGACATACCCAGCTTAAAAAATCTTATTGATCACACAATTATTACCGGGTGCTCAGGCATGCTTGTTGGAGCTGTTGCAGGTGAAAACTCAAGTTTATCTTTTGAAGAAAAGAAGGTGATTATTGATGAATGTTTAAGTTATAATAAAAATAGAATACCCATAATTATAAGTTGTAGTGCAAAAAATCAAAAAGATAGAATTGCTTTGGCTAAATCTGCAAAAGAAGCAGGTGCTGAATGGATATTATGCCAGACCCCTGAGAAAGTTTCTGGAAGTGAATTGTTACAATGTTTTAATGAAATTGCTGAAGCAGGTCCACACAATTTAATGATACAGGATTTATCCTGGACAGATAATGGGATGAGTGACGAAGACATAATGTTACTATTTGAAAACATCAATAAGTTCAGAGCTTTAAAAATAGAAGTATTAAATTCTGGTCCTAAATATTCTAGGATCTTAGAAGCAGCAAATCATCAATTACATCTTAGTGGTGGATGGGCTATTATGGGAATGATAGAAGCATTAAATAGAGGAGTACATGCATTTATTCCTTCAACGATGGAAATTATTTATAATAAAATTTATAAGTTATTTAATGAAAATAAAATTGAAGCTTCTAGAGAATTATTTAATCAAATTTTACCAATTTTATCTTTTACTCATCAGCATATTGATATAGCTATTAAATTTTCAAAATTGTTACGTGTTCAAGAAGGAATATTTGAAACTAGTGCATGTCGACCACCTATCAAGAATTTTGATTCATTTCAGCATGAAGAGGCTTTTATGCATATAAATCAAGTTGAAACTTTACAAGATAGTTTATCTCTAAGTTAAACTTTTTTTTTAAATGTCGTTAACATTGCTAGAAAGTAAGTAATTTATATTCCTCCTTATTTAAAATAGAGACCTTAGGGTCTCTATTTTTATGATTGTTAGAACTTTTCAAACAATATATAAATTAAGTTTACTTCTTATTTAGAGTTTTTATGCAAAATAATGTCCTTTTAGGAATATGCCTAATGGTTGTTACTACATTTATGTTTTCAGCCATGGATGGTGTTTCTAGGTTCTTAGCCGAACGCAATAACGTCTTCACATTAGTTACTATGCGTTATTGGTTTATTGCTACAATTATGATTATTTCATGTTTATTTATTAAGAATAGTTTGACAAAAATATTGTATACTAAACAGCCATATATACAATTTACGAGAGGTCTCATTTTATCATTAAATAATTGTCTAGTTGTTTACACATTTACCCTATTAGGCCTTGTTGAAACACATGCAATTATCGCATGTTATCCTCTGATTGTCGCAGGCTTATCTGTTCCTTTTTTGGGTGAAAAGTTTGGTTGGAAACGCTGGACGGCAATATTTGTAGGTTTTGTTGGTGTAATAATTATTTTAAGGCCTACTACAAATATTATTTCTGAAGGATCAATTTTTGCACTAATTGGTGCTGTAATGTTTGCAGTTTATCTAATTTTGACAAGATATGTTTCCAGGCAAGATTCACCCATTACTAGTTTTTTTTGGATGGGAATTGGAGGTACAGTAACTATGAGTATAATTAGTTTGTTTATTTGGAATAATATTCCTAAAGAGGAGTATTTGTGGCTTTTTGTCATGTGTTTGTTAAGTGCTAGCTCACATTTTATGATGGTAAAAACATTACAAGTTGCAGAAGCATCTGTTATACAGCCTTTTTCTTATCTTCAATTAGTTTTTGGATCTATAATTGGAGTAACAATCTTTTCTGAAAGTATAAATTCTATGATTGTAATAGGTGTAATAGTTGTTATTGGTTCTGGATTGTTTACTACTTGGCGTGAGTATAAAAAGAAATATAATATTTAAAGATAATCATGTTTGACAAATTGTTGTTTAAATGGATTGATTAACTTTTATAAAGGTTTTTGTCATGTCCATAAAATTTAAGGGAAAAACGTCTCAAAAATTTTCTATACCTGAGAAAATGAAAGCTTGGGTTTTAGGAAATCCTGATGAGTTATTTTTGGTCGACAAAATGGTAGAAATGCCAGACAAATCAGAAGTGTTGATTAAAATTGACGCAGTAGCTATTTGTGCAACCGACCTTGATGTTATAAGTCGTGGCCCTCCTGCATTAATAGAGGGAGGATTACCATTTAATAAAAATTTCACCCCAGGACATGAATATATGGGAACAGTAGTAGCCTTAGGACCATCTGTCGATGAATTTAACATTGGAGATAGGGTTACTGTAGAAATTCACTCTGGATGTGGGCAATGTAAGAGGTGTCGTATGGGCATGTATACCTCCTGCCACAATTATGGCCTTAACTATGGAGATGTTAATAAAGGTCATAGGGCAAATGGATTTACAACAGATGGTGGGTTTAAGCAGTATGCTATAAATAACATAAATACATTAATAAAAGTTCCAGACACTATGTCTGATGAAGAAGCAACTTTGGTTGTTACAGCTGGTACTACTATGTATGGTTTGACAGAATTAGGAGGTCTTATCGCTAGTGAAAGTCTGGTGGTTATTGGACCTGGCCCAATAGGTTTGTTAGGTGTTGCAGTTGGAAAGGCTTTAGGTGCAGGTCCTGTAATTCTCATCGGCACCAGAGATGGTCGCCTAAAAATTGGGAGACAACTTGGTGCAGATTTTACACTTAATATAAAAAATGAAACAGATATTGTTAAAGCTGTAAAAAAAATAGTTGGTGAAAAGGGTGCTGACTATGTAGTGGAATGTGCAGGTACTGAACAGGCATTAAATGATGCTATCATGATGACGAATAGGGGAGGGAAAATATGTTTGGCAGCTTTCCCTCACAATGCCGTTAAAATTAACATTCCGCACATGGTTATAAATAATATCTACATGTTTGGAATTAGAGGTGAGGGTAAAAGCTCTACTCATAGAGCAATGGAGTTTATGAAAGAGAAAAAATTTGATGCAAAACTAGTGCACACTCATACATTTGACATGATTGATTTGCCAATTGCATTAAAGTATGCTCGGGAAAGAATAGATGATGCAATTAAAATAGTTATTAAACCTCATAATGTTTAGTAAATAGGGAAAGCTAAAAAATGTTTGGGACTACAATTACAATTAAATTTCAAAACAAATTAGCTAGAGAGGCTATTCTTGATCGACTTAAATCAAAAAGTAAATACATGTTTGAAGATGGAGGATTAATTTTAAGGAGTTTTTTGAGTGTTACCGACACACAAGTAGAAATTTTTCATGTATTTAAAGATAAAGATTATGCTTTAAAAGAAAGATCTGCTTGGACAGATCAGTTTTGGCAAGATATTAAAGAAATGGGAGGATCTGTTTCTAGAGTTGCTGGTGAATGTGAAGTTGAATACTCAGATAAAATTAATTTAGAAAACTTTATTAAAATAGAGTAAAATAAAGTATCAATTTGGCATGTGATTTGCAGATGTTCATTAATGGGAATAGCTTTTTGTAAATCTCCACGATTATCCTACCTAAATGGTAAATAAATTAAGCTATTCCCAACTTATTTCTGAACTACTTTTCCAATAAAGGGTAAATGTCTGTTGTCTTGAGCATAATCGATGCCATATCCTACTACAAACTCGTCAGGTATATCAAAACCTACCCACTTACTTTCAACATTCGTTTCGCGCCTAGAAAATTTATTTAATAAACAGCAAACTTCAAGACTTTTCGGTTTCCTGTTTTTTAGCAATTTAATAACTTGATTAAGTGTATGACCAGTATCAATAATATCTTCAACTAACAAGACATCTAGGTTTTTTATGTCTGTGTTTAAGTCTGTTAAGATTCTTATATTATTGGATGATTGCATAGAGTTGCCATAACTAGATGCCGTCATAAAATCCACCTCTACTGGTATTTTTAATTCACGGACTAAATCTGCAATAAATACAAAGGATCCTCTTAATAATCCAACAACAAGAAGTTTATTTGTATTTTTATAAAATTGGTTTACTTCCCGTCCCAGTTCAGTAATTCTTGTTTTGATTTGTTCTTTTGAAATAAGAGTATTAACCGAGTAAGATATTACATTTTTATTCATTATTATTTCTCAAGAATTTTTTTTAAAAACAATATATTGTATGATATTACTAAATTTTAAAACATCTAATTTTAAGAAAAAAATAATTTATGAGGAGAAAGATTTGTTAATATTTGTTGCGGGCGCCATTTTAAGTTTTATGATTTTTTTTCCACTAGTAGTTGCCACCTCAGTATTTAAAGTTTTAGACGAAAAGCAGTCATCTAGATTTTTGAGAATTTTTTTTCCTAAATATTATCTCTTTGGCTTTATTTTAAGTTCATCTGGTATTGTCTTATCCATTTTTGAAAAAAGTAACATTTCTTTATTAGTTTTTTCTATTATTATGTTTGGCTTTCTTTTTTCCAGACAAATTTTAATGCCAATGATTAATAAGGCAAAAGATGAAAACAATCATAATAAATTCGATAAATTACATAAGTTTTCAGTCTTTATTAATTTTGTTCAAATAATTGCAGCTATTTTTTTGTTGGTAATATATTTGAAGTAATAATTATAGCTTCCAAGGAATAGTTTTAATGAAAACAAATATTGTTATAATAGGAGGAGGTCCTTCAGGCTTGTTATTATCAAGACTTTTATCTTTAGTGGGTATTGATAATGTGGTTCTTGAAAAACAATCCCAAGAACATGTAATTGGAAGAATTAGGGCAGGAGTTTTAGAAAGTGGGACTATAGAAATGCTAAAAATGGCCGGTGTTTCTGATAGATTAGAAAAAGAAGGCTTTAAACATGACGGGATACAATTATCGTTTAAGAACCATGGATTTAGAATAAATCTAAAAAAATTAACTAATAAATATGTAACTGTTTATGGTCAAACTGAAGTAACAAAAGATTTATATGAAATAATACAAAAAGCAAATGGAACTATAATAAATAATGCTGAAGAGGTCCTTCCTAAGGAAATTGATACAGAAAATCCATATGTAACTTTTAAAAAAAATGGTATTGAAACAAAAATCACTTGTGATTTTATTGTGGGCTGTGACGGATACCACGGAATTAGTAGAAGCACTATACCAAAGAATATTATTAGAACCCATGAAAGGGTTTATCCATTTGGATGGCTAGGTATCTTATCTGAAACATCTCCTGTAAGTGACGAACTAATTTACGCAAATCATGGAAGTGGTTTTGCTTTAGCCTCGATGAGAAACCAGAATTTAAGTAGATATTATATTCAGACATCCTTGAATGACAAAATTGAAGATTGGCCAGATATAAAGTTTTGGGATGAATTGAAAAAAAGGCTTCCAACAGAAGCTGCAGACACAATTATGACAGGACAATCAATAGAAAAATCTATTGCGCCTCTTAGATCATTCGTTTGCGAACCAATGAGCTGGAAAAAATTATTTTTAGTTGGAGACGCCGCTCATATTGTACCACCTACTGGTGCAAAAGGTTTAAATTTAGCTTTTTCAGATGTCTATTATTTATATAAAGCTTTTGAACAATATTATAAGTTCGAAATAAAGGATGATTTAGATATTTATTCTTCAAAAGCTTTATCAAGAGTTTGGAAGGCAATTAGATTTAGTTGGTGGATGACAACAACTTTTCATAAGTTCCCTGATCAAACATCATTTGATCAACGTATACAAGATTCCGAATTAGAATATTTAGAAAATTCAGTTGCATCCCAAACTGTTTTGGCCGAAAATTATGTTGGTTTACCTTACTAAATTAATTTGTAGTTAAGTTAGTATACTAGGAAAAAAAATGGTTGAAGCACTTATAAAAAGAAATCTTAAAACACACCCTCAATTAAACTTTCCTGATTATAAGTCTAGCCTTTTAAGGGCTCCTAAAAATAAAAAGATTTCTTTTTCATCCACATCAACAGAGATTTCTGGGCCTGTTTTTAATAAAAATATTTTAGGTAAGTTAGATAATGATTTAACATTAAATTTCTCAAAGAATAATATCTTACCTGTAGGGCACAAAATAATCGTTTTTGGAACAATTTCTGATCAATTTGCTAATCCAATTGAAGGAGCGCTCATTGAAATTTGGCAAGCCAATGCCGCTGGTAAATATCTTCATCATAATGATAGTAACACGGCTCCTATTGATCCTAATTTTGCTGGTTGCGGTAGATATATAACTTCCTCAAAAGGGTATTACGAATTTATTACAATTCAACCCGGCCCATATCCATATCAAAATCGTGGAATAGAATGGAGACCAATGCATATTCATTTTTCTGTATTTGGAAAGAGTTTTGGTCAGAGGTTAATTACTCAAATGTATTTTGAGGGCGATCCTCTTATAAATTCTTGCCCTATGGTAAATTCGATACCTGATGAAAAAGCTAAGCAAAGCTTGATAAGTACACTTGACACATCAAGGTATAATACACAAAAATTATTATCCTATAAGTTTGATATTATTCTAAGAGGTACTAACCAAACTTTTTTTGAAAACAGAAAAGAGGGATTATAAATTGAGTGATATCAAAACAGTTCTAGATGAAACACCATTCCAAACAGCTGGTCCTTTTCTTCATATTGGGTGTTTACCTAATGCAATAAATATTGAGGGAGTCTTTGATAACGATTTGGGTGTAAAACCTTTTGCTAACCAACATAATGACAAGTTTATAACGATTACTGGTTCAGTATTTGACGGTGATGGTAAAGCTTTAGACGATATCATGCTCGAAACTTGGCAAAGTGATGAAAATGGAGTGTATTCACCTGAAAGTGGTTTTGCTCGATTTGTTCCAAACAGTTTAACTAAAAAATTTAATCTATATACTTTAAAACCTGGGTTTATCAATAACATTGATGGCAAAACACAAAGTCCTCATATATTATTATCAATATCTTCTAGAGGATTAAATATGACACTAAACACCCGGATATATTTTGAGGGGGATGATTTAAATAATGATCCTCTTTTATCCACTGCAAAGAATAGCAGAAACGACGTAAGTAGTTTAGTCGCTAAAAAAATTGATGAAGATATTTATTTATTTGATATATTTTTACAAGGTGATAAAGAAACAATATTTTTAGATATTTGATACTTTGAATTAACATGGAGAAATTATTGGCCAGATCTAATTTTATGATGAATCATTATAAAAATTATAAAGAAGAATTAGAAATAATTGAGAAAGAAAGTAAAAAATTCAAACCTAAACCGTGGTGGGCTTATGGTCTGTTCTATTGCTATTTACTCTTTTATGGCTATATTTTTTGGATGGAACCATTAAAAATTACAGGATAACTAACCCAAATTAATTTTAAGAGGAAATACTACATGCTTGATAATGGTAAGTCAGCAATATGGGAACCAGGTGAAGTTATATATGAAGCTGGGAGCTTACCAAAAGAGGCGTATCTAATATTAGAAGGATATGTCAATTTAGAAACAAAAGATGGTTTAAAGCTTAATAGGTTGGGTATAGGGGAAATCTTTGGAGAAAGTTCGATACTTTTAGATGTGCCTAGAACAGTGACTGCAAGGGTGTGCGCCCAAAAATTAGTGGCAAAAAAAATACCAAAATCATATTTTACTAAAATGATTAAATCCAACGTAATTCTAAGTGCATTAATTAGAAAAACACAAATAAGATTGATAGATTCAAATAAACAGAGCAATGAATTAGCAAATGAAATATCAATGTTACTAGACCAACTTGACTCAAAGTCACCTCCAAAGAAAAATTTAATTGAAGAGAGAATTAAAAAAATTAGGACTAATATAAATAAAATACAGCAACTTTCGGAGACTTAAGTATTTAAGCTAAAATAAAATCCTCAAAATTATTTCTTTTAACTTCATCACATATTTTACTATATCTTGGAAGCCCGCCAGCATAGGGCATAAATAAGCGAGGTTTACCTGGAATATTTGCCCCTAAGTACCAAGAGTGTTTAACAGTAGGTAGTAATGTTTTATTAGCAACTCTGTTCACCTCTTCACCCCATTTTTTCGCTAAATTTGGACGTGCTTCAATAGTAGTATATTCTTTCTTAATCATGAAACTTATACAATCCCTTATCCACTCTACATGCTGTTCTATTGCCATTGGCATATTTGTTAAAACTGACGGGCTACCTGGCCCTGTTATAGTGAATAAATTTGGAAAACCAGGAATTTGAAGTCCTAAAAATGTTTTTGGTCCTTCTTTCCAGTCATTTTCTAATTTTAAATTATTTTTGCCGAATATATTCATATTCAAAAGCGGTCCAGTCATTGCATCATAACCTGTAGCAAACACAATAATATCTAAATCAAAATTGTTTTTTTCAGTTTCAATTCCATTTTTATTTATACACTTGATTGGATCACGTCTCAGATCTATTAGGTTAATATTATCTCTATTATAAGTTTCAAAATAATTGCTATCAATAGGTGGCCTTTTGCCTGCATAAGGGTGGTCAATATCAGACAGAATAGAAGCAAATTTTTTGTTTAAGACAGTTTCATTAATTTTATTTTTAATAAAATCAGATGCTGTTTTGTTGGCCTCAAGGTTAGTAACTAAGTCATTAAAAGCAGCTCGGAATTGCAAGCCACCTTTTTCCCATGCTTTTTCGTAAATTTGATTCATTTCTTCTGAATTAACATCAGAAACAAGACGATCTGAAATTTCAAAAGGATGTGCGTTAGGTGTTCTTTTAATAAGATCTTTATAATATTGAAAATTTTCTTTAACTTGTTTTTTAAATTCTTCTGTTAATGGTTTGTTCCTGGCAGGAATACTATAATTAGCTGTTCTTTGAAAAACTGTTAAATGTTTAGCTTCAGCTGCAATTACGGGCACTGCTTGTATACCTGTAGAACCTGTTCCAATTTGTCCTACTGTTTTATTTACAAATGAAACACTATTTTTCGGCCAGTTTCCTGTATGGTAATAACTACCTTCAAAATTCTCTAACCCTTTGATTTTAGGAATATTAGTATTTGACAAACATCCCACTGCCGTAATTAGAAATTTACATTTAAAATAATTATTATCAGTTGTTACATCCCAATTATTACTATCTTCTATAAATTTAGCACTTGTTACTTTTTGTTTGAATAGAATATCTTTTTTAAGATCAAACTTACTTGCTACAAAATTCATATATTTTCTAATTTCTTCATGACCCGGATATCTTTCTGACCATGTCCATTCTTTTAACAGTTCATCTGAAAAATAATAAGAATATGCATGGCTCTCTGTATCACATCGTGCACCCGGATAACGGTTCCAGTACCATGTTCCTCCAACATCATCTCCTGTCTCTAGTACTAAACAATTAAGACCAAGCTGATCTCTCAGACATATCAACTGATATAAACCTGAAAAGCCCGCTCCTACAATTATAGCGTCATATTCTTTGGTGGATGAATGGATGTGGTTCATTTACAATTCCTCTTTGATATAATTAATATGTTAAAAGAAAAAAATATAAACAGTCAAGAAATCTTAGTGTATAGAATATAATTTTAATTATTTTGGTTTGTTAAATGGATCCTGTAAGCCAAGGTGCGTTTGGAGCAATTTTTGCTCAAACGATATCGAATAAAAAGAAAATTCTTGTTGGTTCAATAATTGGTTGTCTCGCTGGTTTAGCTCCTGATTTAGATATATTAATTAGATCAAACTCAGATCCTTTGTTGAAATTGGAATATCATAGGCAATTCACTCATTCATTATTATTTATTCCTTTAGGGGCTCTAATTGTTACTTTATTTCTTAGTTTCTTTACAAGAAAATATTTAAGTTGGAAGCAAACCTACTGTTATTGTTTTATTGGATATGCAACTCACGGATTTTTAGACGCTTGTACAAGTTATGGAACACAACTTTTATGGCCATTTACTGATGAAAGAATTTCTTGGAATAACATATCTGTTGTTGATCCACTATTAACTATTCCCATAATTTTTTTAATAATTATTGCAATTTTAAAGAAAAATAAATTGATTACTTTTTTTGGTCTGTTTTATATTTTTCTTTATCTTGCAATAGGATTATTTCAAGAAAATCGTGCAGAGAATATTGGTCAATCTATTGCAAATTTAAGAGGACATGAAAGTAAAAGATTAACAGTTAAGCCAAGTTTAGGAAACTTATTTATATGGAAAGTTATATATGAATATAATGGTTTTTACTATGTAGATGCAGTACGATTGCTCTCAAAATCTGAATATTGTAAGGGAACCAGAATAAAAAAACTAGATACATCAATTAATTTCATGGAATTAAGTCAGAATAGTCAACAATATAAGGATATTCAGAGGTTCGATTGGTTTTCTCAAGGTTATTTAGGTTTTGGAAATCAAAAAAATATTATAATTGATGTAAGATATTCTGCGGTACCAAATGAAGTTGATGGTTTATGGGGTATTCAAATAAATACTAAAAAGGACAAATCCAAGCATGTAGATTGGGTTGTTAATAGAACTAATTATAAAGCTAAGTGGAAAAGATTTTTTGACTTAATATTAGGGAAAGGTTGTGAAAAGATTGATTAACTGAAATCAATATTTTCTAGCTCACTTAGATCTTTACAACTGAAAATATTATTAACTAAAAATTTAAGTTTTTTAATTTCATTTCTTTTTATATTTGCGAAATCTAAATTAGCATGAAATTTGTCAACAGCTTCTTTAAAACTTAAGGGAGCTTTTCTTCCCCCTCTTAAACAATCTTGTTTTGCTGACAAAATCTCTCCATTTTTCATAAAAATAGAAATATCACCGGAATAATTTTTAGGATATTCATCGTTAGGATTAATCTCATAATTAATTTTTAAAGATAGCTTTGTTATTTCTGGATCTTTTAAACGTTTTTCTGTAAATTGTTTTAGTCCAGCAACTCCATCAATAAGTCCGACGGCAATACAATAAGGAACAGAGAATTTGGCTCCATATGGAGAAGATGGATTTTGTTTTTCCTTGATTGGTTCCCATAATCTATGAACTGTTCCTTCGCCTACTTGAGCTACTATTTTTTCTATTTCATTAAAATCAGTAATTTTATCTTTGAGTTTAATGGCACAATCTATGAAGGGTTGCGCCATTGTTCCACAGGCATAAGGTTTTATAGCTAAATTACTGCATTCCCATCTATCTCCCAATTTATCAGTTATATGTGTAAAGTCAGGTTGTATGTTTTTTGTTACGAAACTATTAAAAATTCCATGGGTTCCCTCAAAAACTGTCCTTGGGCCAATAAATCCTGATTTTGCAAAATTAGCAGATTGCCATCCACAACCTGCGGCCCATCCAGGGTGAAGGCGTTTTGTAGAGGTGCCCTCAGCTAAATATTCTATTATTCCTGAAGCCATGCTACCTACAATTCCTAGTGCAGAACTTATTTGATTAGGTTTGTTTCCTATTATAGATGAAATTCCTACTGAAGAACCAAAAGCTCCAAAAATGGCTGTGGGATGAAAACCTTGTCTGTGAACGGCTGTCGGTGCAACTAAAGCAAGCCTGCATATCAGTTCAGAACCGATAGCTAAACCTTTTAGAAACTCAACTCCAGATAGTTTTTTTTCTTGGATTGTTGCTAACATAGCTGGAACCATTACAGCCCCAACATGAACTGGGGTTCCTTCAAATGTATCGTCAAAATCTTCACCGTGAACAGCTGTTCCATTTATAATTGTGGCATTAAATGGTGTTAGTTTTTTATTATGACCAATTAAACTACAGTTACCATTTTCTTGAAGGGCTTCAATTAAACTTTGAACATAGGGTTCATTTTTTGCAGACGCCATTAAGCCTAAAGAATCCATTACAACAATTTGTAATTTATTTTTTACTTCTTCAGGAATATCATTAACATCTAAATTACTGGTCCATTCAGCATATTTCTCTGCAACAAAGATATTATTGTTTTCATTCATACGATTATCTTTTTAAAATTATTTTTTAGAGAAAAACTTTGCCCAAAATGGTGATGATAGACTTAAAAAAGTAAGCACAAAAAATAATAGGACAACGGGACTTTCTAAGAGTGCAAAAAAGTTATTGTCATGAATAATCATAGATTGTGAAAAGCTCTCTTCAACCAGTTTACCTAGAATTAATCCCATAACTAAAGGTGCTGCTGAAAATCCATTTCTATCCATAAAATAGCCCACAAGACCAGCTGCAAGCATTACCCATACATCAAACATAGATGATGCAAAAGAATAAGAGCCAATCATTGAAAAAATAAAGACAGCAGGCCAAAGTAATTTTTTTGGAATAAATGCAACTAGTGAAAAGAATTTAGCTCCAATTAATCCAATAAATAAAAAACCTAAATTAGCAATTAACATTGCTCCAAAAATTGCATAAACAAATTCGGGTGTCTCACTAATTAAATAAGGTCCGGGTCTAAAACCATGCATTATTAGAGCGGCAAGTATTAAAGCAGTAGATCCACTTCCAGGTATACCTAAAGCTAAAGTGGGAACCATAGCCCCTCCTGCAGCTGCGTTATTTGCAGCTTCAGGACCTGCTATACCTTCAGGTGATCCTTTTCCAAATTTATCTTTATCTTTAGACCATCTTCTTGCTTCGTTATATCCAATTATTGCAGCGACTGTTGAGCCTTCTGCTGGAAGTATGCCTATAAAGGTACCAATACCTGAAGATCTTAAAATGGTGTATTTTAATTTTTTTAATTCTGAAAGGGATGGAAGTCTTAAGGCCTTAGCTTGAATCCGTTCTACAATGGCATTTAATTTTTCAGATTGCTTAAATAATTCACTAACAGCAAATAAACCAATAAGAACTGGAACAAAATGAATACCCTCTTCAAGATCTGGGATATCAAAAGTGAATCTTTCTACTCCGGTAGTAAGGTGGATACCTATTGTTCCGATTAATACGCCAACTAAACCAGAAATTAGGTTTCTTAGAGATGATTTTCCACTCATTGATGCAAGCATTGATAGCGCAAATACTGCAAGTCCAAAATACTCAGCTGGTCCAAATTCTAAAGCAAGTTTTGCTAATAATGGTGCAGCAAAAATAAAAATTATTAAACTAAAGATACCACCAAAAACACTTGATACTGCTGCAAGACCCAGTGCTCGTCCAGGTTCGCCGTTTTTAGCCATTGGATATCCATCTAAAGCTGTTGCTACGGCGGGTGGCGCGCCAGGAGCATTTATTAATATAGCGGTTATAGATCCACCAAAAGTACCGGCACAATATAACGCTGCCATCATAGAAATTGCTGCAACTGGATCTAGAGAAATTGTAAAAGGGATTAACAAAGCAATAGCCATAGGTGAACTAAGACCTGGTAATGCTCCTACTAAAACGCCTATTAAAACACCTGATAATATTAAAACTATATTTTCAAATTCTAATAATAGACCTAAACCCTTCGCTACATCTTCCAACTTTTAATCCTCTTTAATTTTTTAATAAATCTAATAATCCTGGTTCAAAGTGAACGCCAAGAATTATATTAAATAAAACTATTACAAATAATGGAAATCCAATTATGTAAGAAATTAATACTTTCAATCTTTTCTCACCCCAATAAAGAGGTAAAGTAATGCTCACAGCAATGATAGTTAATGCAGCACCTAGTAATTGAGAAGAAGCAATGATTGCAATCAAAATAATCATTGTACCTATAGTAGATTTTTCTATAGGTTTTGATCTAGCTGAGTCTATATTTTTTCCACTTTTTTTTAAGAAAATATGTTCAAAAGGAATAATCAGTATCATTCCTAGAATAATTAGAAGTAGAATTTGAGGAAACATTTCAGGGGGTATATTATTAGAAAATAAATCTGGAACTTTTTCAAATTTAGTTGTCTCAAACCACAAGAAAGCAATTATCACAATCATTACTATTGCAATAATTGTATCTTTTTTATTAAATAATGCACCCAGATTACTGGGTGCAGTTTTATCATTTTTCATTTCTATAAAACCTACAACTTTAGGTTAATATTACTTAACTAAACCAAGCTCTTTTAAAGCTGCCTCAGCTACTTTATATTCAGCCTTAAGGTGTTTATCCCATACCTTAGTACCGGCCACACTTGTTTCTACTGTTAGACCTGCGCCAGCAAGATAACTTTTGAAAACATCATGTTTCATTGCCTTAACCATAGCCTTTGATATTTGATCAATAATTGGCTGTGGTGTTGATGCTAAAACAGCATAACCTCTAGTTGTGGAACATTTAGCTTTAATTCCTTTTTCATAAGTTGATGGAACATTAGGATAGTCTTTAAGTCTGTCTTCAGCCATAACAGCTAAGGCTGTAAAACTTCCGTCTGCTACTTGGTTTGCTGCTTCACTAACGTTAGGCAAAGTAGCATCAATTTTTCCAGCCATTAAAGCTTGAACCATTTGAGCTCCAGAACCAAAAGGAACAACTTTGAATTTTATTCCAGCTTCTTTAGCAAATTGAGCTAAACCAATATGTTCTGTTCCTCCAATTTGAGCTACACCCCAGTTTAGAGGTGCTTTTTTTGACGCGGACACAAGGTCTTCAAGAGTCTTAAAATTACCTTTGCCTGACACTGCTATAAAAGTAGGGTCATCCATTGCTCTTGCTACCCCAACAATGTCATTAATCTTCATCTTAGATTTTCCTCTTGCCATAGTATAAAGATGAGATTGAGTTAAAGCCATTATAGTATATCCGTCTGCAGGCTTTGATAAAACATAGTTTTGTGCTTTTGCACCTGAACCACCTCTTTTTGCAACGATTGAAATGTCAGCTTTCAAATTTCTACGAGTTCTAATCGAAACCATTCTTGCAGTAGTATCTGTTCCACCACCATATTTTGCGTGGATAACAAGTTCAATTGCTTTGCTCGGGTACTTGTCTGCACTAGCTGAAGAAACTAGGCCAAAGGCACTAATTCCTGCTATAGCGACGACACCCAATCCAGCTTTTACAATATTTCTTCGAAAAGAATTATTCTTTTGTGTCATATTACTCTCCCAATTTTAAAATTAAGGATTAAGTCTGCAATTGAAAAGTCCATAAATCAACTAATCTTTTAAATAATTTAATTAATTATTTTAAATTTATCTATGCAGATATTTTCATATCACCTTTTAATTGAGTTCGATGCATTATTCTTCTTGTGTTTGGGTCAAACGCATCTCTTTTGTGAAGCACGTTTAAGTTTTTCCACATTAATAAATCACCTTTTTCCCATTTTTGCGTCCAGGTAAATTTTTCTTGAGTTGCGTGTTCCCATATTTGATCTAATAAATTTTCACTTTCTTCTATTTCCATACCAATTATGTAAGCGTGTGGTCTTCTTCCTAAAAAGAGAAGTTTTTTCTTAGTATTTTCATCTGTAATTATTATTGGGTGTCTGGCCCCGGGTGTTTCAGAAGGATTATTAACTTCTGAATAGCCTTTTCTTAACATACCGGCACTATTATGAGCAGAATCATGGATCAAAATTTTACCATCAATTTTTTCCTTAAGTTTATAAGGTAATTCATCGTATGCTAAAGTCATATTTGCAAAGTGAGTATTACCCTGATTTTCTGGTACCTCTAGAGCATATAAAATTCCTGCTTTCGGAGGGATTTCTTGATATGTCATATCTGCATGCCAAACAGCTTCACCGTCTCCCAAATTTCCGATAGGAGTACCCTCTTTATTTTTTACATTTGAAATTACATTTATTTCAGGAAACTCTGGTAAAAATTTTATGCCATATGGATTAGGCCCAGGGGGATCCAATTCTCCAAAATTTTTACTAAAATTTATTAATTTGTTATCGTCTAATTCCTGTTTTTTAAAAACTAGAACTAACCGATCATCCCAACATTGATTTAAAAAACTAATCTGTTCTTGATTTAATTTTTGATTAAGATTTATCCCTAAAATTTCACCACCCAAGCATGCAGCGCTTTTTAACAACTTCATTCTTTCTTCCTTAATAAATTTATTTATATATAACTTCTTTATAAATACTGTATTTTTCTAATTTATCTCTGTCAATTTGCAGTTTCCAATTATCTTCAGTCTCTAAAAAGCCATTTTGAAATTTAATAGGGTTGGATAAAATCCTAGCTTCAGGTTTTATTTTTAAAAATCCATTATATTCACCGGCATTTCCAATCAAGCCACTTGCAATTTTAGCTTCCATCCAACAATTTATTTCAGAGCCTAATCCGTCACCAATTACAATTTCCAAGCCTAAACTATGAGCGTAATTAATTGCTTCCGTTAATTTTGAAATAGAGACAAACCTTTTTAGTTTTAGTTTGCATAAGTTCACACCGTCAATGCGTGATGCTTTTTCAATATCTTGCATGCTGCAAATAGGTTCATCTAACATAATTGGTACGCTTGATATTTTTGCAACTGCTGCATTAGCTTCCCAATCGTCAGCATCACAAGGTTGTTCAAATAATTCTATAAAGTTAGGTTCCAAACCTGTTACAAATTTGCAGCCTTCAACTTTTGTATATGCTCTATTAGCATCTATTCTAAGATTAGCTCTTCCATATAAGTTTTTTTGAATAGCATCAATTTTTTTGAGATCTAAACTCACATTTCTACCGACTTTTATTTTGATTGTTGTAAAACCCTGTTCAGTGACTTTGTCTAATTCATCCCTTATTTCTATTTCTTCTTCTGCATTAAATGCCGTTAACAATTTCATTTTAATAGGATCTTTACCGCTTAAAATACTAGGATTTGTGAGCATTTCAATTGCTGTATGTAAGGCACTAGATGCAACAATACTTAAATGAGAGTGAGATAGAATAATTTCTTTGGCTTCATTAAATGTTTTATTCAAAATTAATTTTGATAATATTCTTGCGAATGTCCATCCACCATCTCTTGTTTCATTACTTGAGCCAGGAGAAATATGTTGTTCTCCCCATCCCTCATTACCTTCATTATCAATAATGTGAATTAAAAGAGGTTCAAAAGAATGAAACGTGTTATATGATAATTTGTAAGGTTTAATTAAGGGTAAATCTAACCGGTAAATTGAAATTTTAGTTATTATGCTATCTTTGTTACTCATAAAAAATCCTTAAAGTTTATCAATAAATATATTAACAACTCTAAAAAAGTATATACTGTAAATATACTTTTAATGATGATTTCTGATAAAGGAGAAGAAATGCCAATTTACAGCTTAGGTGAAAAAAAGCCTCAACTTCCAGAACAAGACTTATATTGGGTGGCACCTGATGCACATGTTATTGGAAACGTTATTTTAGGCAGAGACGTTGGTATTTGGTTTGGATCAGTTTTAAGAGGGGATAATGATGTTATTAACATTGGTAATGAGACTAATATCCAAGAAAATACCATAATTCACGTTGATCCAAGTTGTCCTGTAACTATAGGTGATAATTGTACGATTGGTCATAATGCAATTATTCATGGATGTACTATTGGGAATAACTCTTTAATTGGCATGGGAGCAACAATTCTCAATAATGCAAAAATTGGTAATAACTGTCTTGTAGGTGCAGGAGCTCTGGTAACCGAAAACAAAGAATTTCCGGATGGATCACTAATAGTTGGTTCACCAGCAAAAGCAGTAAGAGAATTGAGCCAAGATATGATTGATAATATGACGCGCTCTTCTAAACACTACGTTATAAATTTCAAAAGATTTGTTGATGAAATGAAAGAAATCAAATAATTTTATCTTCAATTAAATTTTGGATATCTTTTTCAGAATATCCTAATTTATTAAGAAGTTCTGAATTATGCTCTCCAAGTTTAGGCGCTCTTTTAATATTTGCAGGAGTTTTTGAAAACTTCCATGGCGTTCCATGCACTTTCATATTTTTATTGAGTTCTGGATACCATACTTCAGTTACATAATTATTTTCTTTTAAATTAGGATCATTAGACGCTTCTAGCATTGTATTGACGTGAGTAGATATCATGTCAGCATTTCTTAAAATTGAAATCCAATGATCTCTTTTGTTAGTTGAAAATAATTCAGCAAGCTTGCTTAAGATCTGGGTTTTCTTTTCATCAGACTCAAATGCAAGACCAAGATCAATAAGATTTTCTTTTTGAAGCACATCAAAAAAATTGAGCTCCTTCATTGCTTCTTGCCAATCATCTGGATCAAGTTGAAGTGCAAAAGGTTTACCATCAACGTCATTAAAACAAGCAGCAATTCCTGGGCGTTCTCTTGTACCATTGATTCTTGCACCGGTTATTGGTGGTCTGTTACTCCACATAGCTGTTGTCATTGTCCAGCCAAGAAGTCTAAAAGCACTTCCAACCAGAGATGTTTCTAACTTTTGTCCTTTACCAGTTTTCTGTGCATTTATATAAGCTGCTAAAATGCCCCCAAATGTTAAAATTGCACAACTTTCGTCAGCAACTGAAGCTACACCTGTTCTCAAATTATTACCTGGTATCGAATAAGCTTCGGCTATGCCGCTCAAAGCTTGTCCAACAGCATCAGTTCCAGGTAAATGTCCATCAGGAGCATCAGGTCCATAAGCAGAAACAGAAGCATATACAATTTTAGGATTTATTTTACTAAGTGTATCGTAATCAAAGTTTAATTTTTCAGCAACACCAGGTCTAAAATTTTGTCCGAATATATCGGCATCTTTTACTAAATCATGAAGTATTATTTGACCTTTATCAGACTTAAGATTAAGCGTTAAGCTTTTAACTCCTCTATTATTCGTTTCAAAAAATGATCCAGTTGATCCCATTAAATAGCCAGAGCCTCTATTATTATCACCTTTGCCTGGCGTTTCTATCTTAATTACTTCAGCTCCAAGATCTGCCATAAGCATGTAGGGTACTGTTCCAGCTTGAGCTGTTGAGCAGGCAACTATTTTAAGGCCTGAAAGAGCGCCATCTATCTCACTCATCTTAACCTCTATTTTTCTTTTAGTTTGGGCATATTGTATCTATCTTCAGGCTTGAGCCAGCCTTTATAGTTTGGTTTTCTTTTTTCAGCAAAAGCACGTCTGCTCTCCATTCTATCTTCTGTATCTCCATGAAGGTGAAGTTTCTCAGCTAGATCAGCAATGTTTGGACTAATTCTTGGTGCCATATGCTTCATCATATAAAGTGTGTTAACTCTGGCAGCAGGAGGGAGTGTAAGAAGGTGTTCAGCCATAGAATATGCTTCACTCATTAAATCTTTAGCTTCCACAAGACGATTAATGAAACCAACCTGATGCATTCTTTCTGCTGTAATTCTGTATCCAAATGCCATTTCTGTTGCTACTGGATGAGGTAGATTTCCATAATGACCATGATTATAACCACCAAGAAGCCACCTCTTGGCCTCTGACATTTCAAATATAGCTTCTTTTACAGCTATTCTTAAATCTGTTCGTTCAACCAGCATGAAACCACCACCCATAGCAAAACCATTTACAGCTGCTATAACTGGTTTTTTAAGTGCTCCAGTTTGAAATGGATCTACTAAATTTTCTTCAACAAATTCTTTTGGAGAGCCAGGAATACCTCTATCTAGAGACTCTTTCATGTCTTCACCCGCACAAAAACCTCTACCTGTCCCTGTCAAGATTGCGACTTCAAGATCATTGTCCTCATGAAACCTGTTAAATGCTTCTGCCATACCAGTTCTTATAACGGTACTCAAGGCATTCAATCTTTCAGGACGATTTAACCTTATAGTTATAATCTGTCCATTTATTTCAGTTTCAACAAAACTCATAGATTTACTCCTATTTATATGGAATCTTACAAAGTAATTTTATATACTAAAAATTCTTGCAAGTCATCGATATTAAATCATAATAAATTAACAGTATCTAAATTGTTATTAAGGGGTAAATAATGAAAACTAGAGCGGCAGTAGCTGTCGAGGCGGGTAAACCACTTGAAATTATGGATGTAGATCTAGATGGTCCTCGTCTAGGAGAAGTTTTAGTTGAAATTAAGGCAACTGGTATATGTCACACGGATGAATTCACACTTTCTGGAGACGATCCAGAAGGGCTTTTCCCAGCCATTTTAGGACATGAAGGAGCTGGAATTGTCAGAGAGATTGGTAAAGGTGTGACTTCATTGAAAGAGGGTGACCACGTAATCCCACTTTATACACCTGAATGCAGAGAGTGTGAGTATTGTCTTCACCCAAAGACTAACTTATGTCAGGCTATAAGGGTAACTCAAGGTAAGGGAGTAATGCCAGACGGAACAAGTAGATTTTCAATAAGTGGAAAACCTATTCTTCATTATATGGGAACATCTACCTTCTCTAACTATACTGTTGTACCAGAAATTGCACTTGCTAAGGTAAATGAAAAAGCTCCCTTTGATAAAATTTGTTATATTGGTTGTGGTGTTACTACTGGTATTGGTGCTGTAATAAATACTGCAAAAGCAACAGCTGGATGCAATGCTGTCGTATTTGGATTAGGCGGTATAGGTCTAAACGTTATCCAAGGTTTAAGGATGATAGGCGCGAATATGATTGTTGGCGTCGACATGAATAATAAAAAAGAATCCTGGGGTAAAAAATTTGGAATGACCCACTTTGTAAATCCTTCGGAAATAGAAGGTGACTTAGTAAATTACTTAGTTGAACTCACAGGAGGTGGGGCCGATTACTCTTTTGAATGTATTGGGAATGTAAATGTAATGAGGCAGGCTTTAGAATGCGCACATAAAGGTTGGGGAGAGAGCATTATTATTGGAGTTGCAGGAGCAGGTCAGGAAATTAAAACTAGACCTTTTCAATTAGTTACGGGCAGAAGTTGGAAAGGTACTGCTTTTGGAGGTGCTAGGGGCAGAACAGACGTACCTAAAATTGTAGAATGGTATCTTCAAGGAAAAATTGATATTGATCCAATGATTACTCACACATTAGAATTAGAGGATATAAATAAAGGTTTTGATTTAATGCATGCAGGCGAAGCAATAAGATCTGTAGTTGTTTTTTGATGGAAAAAATATCTGAAGCATTTTCTTTTGGTGGGAAACAATTTGTCTTCAGTCACGCATCTATTGTAAATGATTGTAAAATGACTTTAGCAATCTTTATCCCCCCCAAAGTTAAAAATCCCCCAGTTTTATGGTACTTATCTGGATTAACTTGCAGTCATTTAAATGTTATGGAAAAAGGTGAATATAGAAAGAAGGCTGCAGAATTAGGCATGGTAATTATTTGTCCTGACACTAGTCCAAGAGGTGATCAAGTGCCAGATGAAAAAGATAATTGGCAGTTTGGATCTGGGGCAGGATTTTACCTAGATGCAACTCAAGATCCATATGATAAAAATTATAATATGTATAGTTACTTAAATGATGAACTTCCGAAACTTGTAGAAAATAATTTTGACTTTGATATGTCCAGACAAAGTGTCTTTGGTCATTCAATGGGCGGGCACGGTGCTATTATAATGGCTTTAAGAAATCCTAAGAAATACAAGAGTTGTTCAGCATTTGCTCCTATCGTAGAACCTTCAACAGCTAGTTGGTCAAGTGAGGCATTTAAAAAATACATTGGGTTAGATAAAGATAACTGGCAAATGTATGATAGTGTTGCCTTAATTAAAAATGGTTATCGTTTTCCTGAAATTCTTGTTGATCAAGGAGAAGCAGATAGTTTTTTAGAAGAGGGATTAAGACCTTGGCTTTTAGAGGATGCGTGCAGAAAAGCTGGTATCAAATTAAATCTTAGAATGCAGCCAAATTATGATCATTCATACTTTTTTATTTCAACTTTTATGACTGATCATTTGAATTGGCATAGAGAAAGAATTTAAATTTTAATCTTTTGGAATTGAGTAAGTTAATGATGCATGAGCTACAGGCTCATCAATATCCTCAGAATATATTAATACATCTCCTACACTTAGAGTTTTACCTAATTTTAAAATACGAGCTTCACTAATCAAGTTTTTTTCATTAGGTTTTCTTAAAAAATTAATTGAACAATTAGTCGTAACAGTGAGACTTTTTGGTCCTATTACACTGAGTGTTGCTAAGTAAAAAGTAACGTCGGCTAGTAGAAACATTGTTGGGCCTGAAACCGTGGCTCCAGGTCTAAGATGTTCACCTGAAATATGCATAAGCATTGAAAAATTTTTATCGTTCACTTTTAAGATTTCAAATTTTTTATTAACTTGTGGAAACTCTTTTTCTAGAAAATCATTAAGTTCCTTTTTTGTCATTAATTGGTTCATTGTACACCCAATATTTTTATCTATTAATTAGAAGTCTACTTGCCATTGCTGGAGCTGCTCCAAGATAATTGGCTGGATCAACAATTTTGGACAAATCATCTCTATTAAAAATATTAGAAATTTTTCCGTCTTTTAAAAGTGAGTCAATAAATGGAATATTATTTTTTATAGAGTGACGACAGCAGTCATAGACTATATCGTGAGAAATTTGTCTACCAAGATGAGGGGCTAGGGCCATCATAACAGCTTCTGCAACAATTAATCCATTGGTTTTGTCAATATTTTCCTTCATTTTTTGAGGAGAAATTTCCAGTCCTTCTAAAAGAAATTTAGCGGCACTAAAAGATGAAGAAGCAATAATAAAGGCGTTAGGTAATGCATACCATTCAACATGCCATTGACCAGTTGCCCTTTCATGGTCAAGAACCATAGCATCAAGCATAGACGAATGATGTTCCCGTAGTAGTTTTGAACAAGCTAACATTACCTCTGAAGAAATAGGATTTCTTTTCTGGGGCATTGTGGAAGAAGAACCTCTTCCATGAAGGAAAGGTTCAGCAACTTCTTGTGTTTCGGTTTGCATCATTAACATTACATCATAGGCTATTTTACCTAGTGAAGCTCCTACCAAAGCAAGCCAACCAGTTACTTCACAAAAGTTATCTCTAATTGAATGCCAACTTACATCAGGCACATTTAAATTTAATTCGTCTGCTAATACTGATTGAGTTTTTAATCCATCAATTTCACCCAGCGAAGCAAGCGTTCCCGCAGCACCGAAGAATGAAAGATTAAACACACGAGCCTTAATTTCTTCTAGTCTTTTTATATGTCTATCAATACTAGACAACCAAGTTGATGCCTTATAGCCAAAAGGTACTGGTAAGGCGTGTTGTAAGTGTGTTCTTCCTGCCATTGGGGTTTTTATATGCTCATTGATAATTTTAACTAATGCATTTGAAATAGAATCTAAATCTGAAGACAGTAGTTTAAATCCTTCCCTTATTTGAATTACATCAGCAGTATCCATGATGTCTTGGGTAGTAGCGCCCCAGTGACAGTATTGTCCATAACCATCACTTACATTATCACTTAATTGCTCTACTACAGGTAAAATAGGGTAGCCAACAATTGATGTCCTCTTTTGTAGTTTTTCCCAATCAATTATATCTATTTTGGCTGCGTCACTTATTTTTTGTCCAGCCTCACTCGGTATAATACCTAATTTAGACTGTGATCTTGCTAAAGCGGCTTCGACATCTAAATATAATTGAGTGGTTTTTTCATCTGAAAACAAATAATGCATTTCACTTGTTCCAAACATTTCACCCCATATTTTTGAATTAGTAACTAAGGCTGGCATTATTTATTTCCCTATTAATTTTTTTTGATACCAAGAGGCAACTCTCTTCTCAAGAAAACTATTTAATCCCTCAGTTGCTTCGCTAGTCATTCTCTTTTGAGAATGCTCTAAAACTAATTCTTCAAATTTATCGTCTGATAATATTAAACCACTTTCAATTAATGCTCTCTTTTTTGTCATTTCCAGTGCAATAGGAGCACACATTAACAAACTTTCAATAATAGACTTCACAGCATCATTCAGCTCTCCTGTTTTACAAATCTGGTTGACTAGACCAATATTTTTGGCTTCATGAGCATCAAAACGTTCGCAAGTTAACGCGTATCTTCTGACGTTTCTAACACCTATACGGGCATTTAGATGAGGAATAATGATTCCTGCCATTACACCCCATCTTGCTTCGGCAATAGAAAAAATAGCATCTTCGCTAGCAACCACAATATCAGCTGCAGCTGCAATACCAGTACCCCCTCCAAAGCAACCTCCATGGATCATAGCTATAGTAGGCTTTGGAAATTCTGTAAGTCCCTTTATTGCAGAAGCTGTTTTTCTAGATACCTCTATATTTTCTTTTTTATTTAATTTACCAATCTCTTTTAGCCACTCTAAATCTGCACCACCTTGAAAGTGCTTTCCATTACCTCTTATAAGAACTACTCTGACATCATCATTATTATATAAAGATGTAAAACTTTTAATTAGCTCGTCAATCATAGTTCCATTATAAGCATTGTTTCTTTCAGGACGATTTAAGATAACCTCAGCTATACCTCTGCTATCTATACTTGTTAAAACAACACCCTCACTCATTTTTCATCCTTCTAAATTAAATCAACAATTAACCTATTCTTTTAAGTCTAGAGCGGTTATGCAAGCTTCATTTATAGAAAACGCTCTAAGTCTTACAAAAACATTAAATTCATTTTTTAAAATATCACCTATTTTTTTCAGACATTTTTCGCTACTATTTATAGTTCTACTTTCTTTCTCTCTAAATTTCATTTCGCCATAAAGTTTATATTTTGAAGTATAGGTTTTGCTTTTAACCCAAATAATTTGACAATTATTTTCTTCAGCATCGAGTTCATTTATAATTATGTCTGTTATTTGTTTTTCAATAAATTTAATTTCTGACTTTTTAAAATTAGAATCTAAGCTTTCATCGATATGTAAAATTAAAGAAGGCATATTGAAATTCCACTTATTTTGATATTTTATTAATTGATAATAATATATCTTTTATATTAAATAGTTTTTAATAATATTACTTTAAAAAAATTTGAGGTTCAGCAAATGAATAATGAAGAATTAGATATCAATCATTTAAATAAATGGCTTGGCAATATAGAAATGGTTACAGATTATCTTACACCAATTGTTGAACAAAGGTATAGGGCCACTCTAAACATTGATCCAGGTGATCCTGCAATTGGTGACGCTGCGACTACTGGGTTACATTGGATGTTAGGTTGGAATTTAAAAAAGAATGATGAACTTGGTGTTGATTCTCATCCCGCACGTGGTGACTTTCTGCCACCAGTCCCGCTGCCAAGAAGAATGTGGGCAGGAAGTCAAATTAAAGTAAAAGCCCCTCTAAGAGTAGGTGATAAGGTAATAAAAAAATCTAAAGTAGCTGACATCAAATTAAAAGAAGGTCGAACAGGTAAGTTATGTTTTGTAACTGCAGAATATGAATATTTAGTTGATGACGACGTTCGTTTACATGAATTACATAATATTGTTTATCGTGATGTAACTAAGGCTGGGGGAGGGTCTGGAGTATCAGATGTTATACCAAAAGATGCAGATTTCACTGAAACAATTTTTATGCATCCTACTATTTTATTTCGTTATTCGGCAATTGGTTTTGTTGGGCACAGAATTCATTATGATTATCCATATACTAAAAATGAAGAAAATTATCCTGATTTAATAGTGCATGGTCCACTACAAGCAACATTCTTACTTAGGGCTGCAGAAAAACTTAAGGGTAAACCTGTTACTTCTTTTAATCACAAAGTCATGGCTCCTGTTTTTGCTAATAGCGACTATATAATTGGCGCTAAAGAAAATACAGATGGAAGTGTTACTTGTTGGGGAGCAGTCGAAGGTTCAGGCATGACTATGCAAGCTGAAGCACATTTTGAATAAAAATTATAGGAGGAAAACATGGTATCGATAACAAAATTGTTTGGTAGTTATGGATCTAATTGTAAATTAGATAGCTTTAACGATGAAATGAGATTTTTTGCAAAAATGTCTATATTAGATTGGTGTGGTGTTGCGTATGCTGCAAAAAAAGAACCGGTTTCTAAAATTGTTTCTGATATGGTTAAAGAAGAAAATGGTGTTAACCAAGCAAGAGTAATTTCTACTGGTCATAAAGTTTCCTCCAGAGGAGCAGCCCTAGCTAATGGAGCAACAGGGCATGCATTAGATTATGATGACACGCATTTTCTTTTCGTCGGCCATCCAACTTCCAGTGCATTACCAGCTGCTTTGGCATTAGGTGAAGAATTAGGTTCTTCGATTGAAGATATATTACTTGCCTATATGGCAGGGGTGGAGGTTTCAACGAGAATAGGACATATTTTAGGATACTCTCATTATAACGCGGGTTTTCACCAAACCGCTACTAGTGGTTCTTTTGGTTCAACAATTGTTGCTTCAAAACTATTTGATTTGAATGAAGATCAAACAATAAATGCTCTTGGATTAGTATCCACCAGAGCTTCAGGAATCAAATCTCAATTTGGAACTATGGGTAAACCATTTCATGCCGGAATGGCTGCTTCAAATGGTATTGAAGCTGCTAAATTGTCAAAGCTTGGATTTGTATCAAAAGAAGATGGTATTGAATGTGAGCAGGGTTTTTTCTTAACACACGGTTGGGATAAAAAAATTCCTCATAGAGCTATAGAAAATTTAGGCACAGATTTTTTATTTCCTGAAATTAAATACAAGTTTCATGCATGTTGTCACGGCCTACACTCTTTCTTAGAGGCGCTGGATGAGATGAAGTTAGAAAATAATTTTAACCCTGAAACAATAGAGGAAATCGCAATTGAGACTAACCCTTCATGGTTGAAAGTTTGTAATATTGAAGAACCAAAAACAGGCTTGGAATCAAAATTTTCTTATAAATTAACTGCAGCAATGTCTATTTATGGCAAAGATACGTCTGACTTAGATACATATAGCGATGAAATTTGTTTTGATGATAATTTAAATAATATTAGAGATAAAGTAAGAGTGATACCAAATGATAATTTAAGCAACACTCAATCATTAATTTCAATTAAGGACGGTTCTAGTAATGTTAAAAACAAACATGACTTATCAGATAAAATTGAGAATAATATTCTAGAAGCTAAAATTGTAAATAAGTCAGTTTCTTTACTATCAGAGACCAAATCAAATCAAATATATAAAATATTAAATGCCCCCAATGAAAATAAAGTTGATGCTCTAGTTGATTGTTTGGTTAGCTAATGAATGCACAAAATTCATCTAAAGATTTAGAAGGTTTGTTGGTTGTGACAGTTGAACAAGCCGTTGCTGCTCCATACACATCATGTAGATTAGCTGATGCAGGCGCTAGGGTAATTAAAGTTGAGAGACCAGAGGGAGATTTTGCCAGGAATTATGATAGTAACGCACTTGGCAATAGCGCCTATTTTGTTTGGTTAAATAGGGGCAAAGAATCAATTGCTTTAGATCTTAAGAATGAAGAAGATATGGTGGTTTTTGAAAATATTATTTCTAAATCAGACATTTTAATTCAAAACTTAGCCCCTGGTGCATTTGAACGTCTTGGCTTAGATTTAAAAGAATTAAGATTAAAATATCCTTCTTTAATTACATGCTTTATTTCTGGATTTGGAGATGAAGGTCCATATAAAAATCAAAAAGCCTACGACATGTTAATACAAGCTGAAACTGGAGTTATTGATATTACTGGTCTACCAGATAAAAAGGGATTTGATGGAAGAGCAAAAGTCGGTCCATCAGTTTGTGATATTTCTGCAGGTATGACCGCATATCAAGCAATTTTGCAAGCAATAATTAAAAGGAGTATAACTGGAAAAGGAAGGCATATTTCAGTATCAATGTTTAATTCACTCGCTGATTGGATGAACCCTTTTTATTTAGGTTATGTTTATAATCAAAAAGTTCCCAAAAGAAATGGTATGACACACCCGATAATTGTCCCGTATGGTGCATATGCTTGTAAAGACAAGCTAACTTTATTGATAGCAATCCAAAATGACCGAGAATGGGCCAACTTATGTAAAATAGTGCTGGATGATGAATTTATGGCAAATGATAATCGTTTTAAAACTAATTCCGACCGCGTAGCCAATAGAGAGCTAACAGAGAAAATTATTCAAGATAAATTTATGAAATTCGAACGAGAAGAATTAATTAGAAAACTTGAAGAAGCTAGTGTTGCTTATGGAAGAATTTCTGACATGGAACAATTAAAAAACCATCCACAAAATAACTTTCTAGAAATTGATACAAAAAATGGAAAGGTAAAAGTTTTAGGCCCTGGTGCTATACATGATAATTTTATACCAGATGTAAACAAAATGCCTGAATTAGATGAGCATGGCAAAAGGATTAGAACTGAATTTAGTTCTATATAAAATTATAAAAAGTAGGAGTTTACTTTGAGAAGCATTTTATTTTTACCAACAGACAAAATTGAGAGATTACCTAAAGCTCTAGGATCTGGAGCGGATAAAGTAATTTTTGACTTAGAAGATGGTCTGGCTCACGATAAAAAAGCCCTTGGTAGATCTAATTTTGCTGATTTAGCAAATAGAAACTTTTATGGTCAACCGGACAAGTTTTTATTACGAATTAATGCCTTGGACACTGACGAATATCAAGATGATATAAAGATGTTAAAATCTATATCAAACCTTCCTTATTCAATAGCCATCCCCAAAATAGAATCTGCCGATGAGTGTAGAACTTTTTTAAAAGACCTTGGAACTAATATTTTGATATTACCACAAATAGAAACTCCACGTGGTATCGCAACAGTTGAGACTTGGGATTGTTCAAGTATAGAATTTTCTGGAATTGGGTTTGGTTCAGCAGATTATTGCGCATCTACAGGTGGAGATATGGGAAAAGCTAGTCTAGCTTATGGTAGAGGTAAAATTATTAACGCCGCTGCTCTATACAATGCTGATGCTCTTGACGGTGTATGGTTGGATTTTAGAGATACTGATGGTTGCAGAGAAGAGACACAATACGTCAAAACTATGGGATTTAAGGGGCGGTTTGCAATTCATCCAGATCAAATTAAACCAATTCATGATGCTTACAGGCCGACAAGTCAGGAATTAGAATGGGCAAATGGTGTTTTAGAAGAAGCTAAAATTGCAGGTACTGGAGCTTTTAAATATCAAGGCAAGATGGTTGATGCACCTGTATTAGCAGTAGCTAGGCAGATTATATCAAGGGAGGATTAGATGGATGATGCTACATACGGAATTAGAAAAATAGGGCCACAAAGGTACAGAGAAGATCCAGGCAGATATTTTGAAGATTTTCAAGTTGGTGATGTTTACGAACATTGGCCAGGTAGAACAGTAAGTGAAGCTGACAATATATGGTTTACCAACCTAACAATGAATACACACCCAATACATTTTGATGCAAATTATGCATCTAAGTCAGAATTTGGAAAATATTTAGTAAACTCTGCCTTCACATTGGCTCTAGTAACTGGAATGTGTGTTAGTGGTACAAGTCAAAAAGCTATTGCTAATTTGGGATGGAAGGAAATTAAAATCCCAGCACCGGTATTTGTTGGAGATACTTTATATTCTGAAACAGAAGTCTTAGACAAAAGAGAATCAAAATCCAGACCAACTCAAGGTATTGTTAAGGTTAGACATATTGGGAAAAATCAGGATAAAGTTGTCGTTATGGATATGGTTAGGTCTTTCCTTGTGGCTAAACGAGGGCATAGTGTAGTTGACAAAATCATAGAAGAAACTGCTAATTAGAGAGTAATATTAATGAGTTTACCTTTATCTGGCGTTAAAGTAATTGCTTTTGAACAGTACGGTGCAGGTCCATTTGGAACTCAATATTTAGCGGATATGGGTGCAGACGTTATTAAAGTAGAGCCAGCAGGAACCAGCGGAGATTATTTGAGAGATATTGGCCCTTATTTCATAGATGGAGACAATAAGAATTCTGCATCCAGTATTTTTTTTCAAGCACTCAACAGAAACAAAAGAAGCATAACCTTGGATATATTAACCAAAGAAGGTAAAATTATACTCCAGAAATTAGTGGAAAATGCTGATGCTGTTTGTAATAATTTAAGAGGTGATGTTCCAGAAAAACTTGGAATAACTTATGAACAACTTAAACCATTTAATAAAGCTATTGTTGCTGCACATTGTTCAGCATATGGAAGAGAAGGTCCTAGAAAAAATTGGCCTGGATATGATTACTTGATGCAGGCTGAGGCAGGCTATTTTTCATTAACAGGTGAGCCAAGTGGACCACCAGCAAGATTTGGGCTTTCAATTGTAGATTATATGTCAGGACTTACAATGTCTTTTGGTTTAGTCAGTGCTGTTTTGTCATCAAGATCTCACGGTTTAGGAAGAGACGTAGATGTAAACTTGTTTGACACAGCTATGTTTAATCAAAGCTATATGGCTGCATGGACATTGAATACGGATTTTAAAAGTGAAAGATTGGATAGATCAGCTCATCCAATTTTAGTTCCATGTCAATTATATAAAACAAAAGATGGCTGGATTTTTTTAATGTGTAATAAGGAGAGTTTTTGGCCAATATTGTGTAAAAAAATTGGTAGAGAAGATTTGAGTAAAGACCAAAGATTTGAAAACTTTGCTTGTAGACAAGAAAACCGAGACGAAATTACTAAAATTCTAGATAATGAATTAATGAAAAAAAAAACATCAGATTGGCTGAAAGAATTTGGTGGAATAGTTCCAGCAGCGCCAATTTTAGATTTAAAAGAATCTCTTGAAAATCCATTTTTACAAGATAGAAAAAATATACAACACTTAAAAACCAAGCGTGGTGAAGATATTAGTTTATTGAAAACCCCAGTTCATATATCAGATAGCAATTTTCGTGATAAAACTGCTCCAGAACTTGGTGATGATACGAATGACGTTCTTGAGGAAATTGGTTTTAATAAAGAACAAATAAGTAATTTTAAAAATAAAGGCATAATATAGTTTAAATTACATAACATATTAATTAATTTCTTCTATTTCATTGCAATTAGGGGTTTACCTCATTCCTATAAAGATATAGTTTGTGATTCTAAATATTTGGAGGAAATTTTAATGAAATTTACTAAACTATCACTTTTGGGCGCAGTTAGTGCTGTGGCTCTTACGTTTGCAGCTGGCACTAACCTAGCTATTGCAGACGGTCATGCTGTTAAACCTATTAAAATGCGTTGGGCTTCAGACCACTCTGGTCCCCCCCACCCTGCTGCGATTGCGGAGATGTTTTTTGCCGAGCAGGTTGAGAAAAAAATTCCAGGAAGTAAAGTTCAAATTTATTGGGCTAAGTCTTTATATAATGTTCCAAAAGGAACTCAAGCCTTAACCAAAGGCAATCTAGAGATGATGACAGGTCAGTTTGGAAAAACTTCTAGTGTAGAGCCATATGCTAACACAATTGTTGGTGCAGGAAAGTTAACAACACCTGGTGCAATAAATGGTTTGGACGGAACAAAAACTTTTGCTCAATTGAAAAAAGTTTTTAATGATAAACACGGAATTACTATTTTTGGTTCTGGACACTTGAGTATGTATATGGGTGCTGGTGCTGTAAAAAGTAGAATGTTAGTTCCTGGTGACTTTGCTGGAAAGAAGGTAAGAAGTATGGGTCCGGCTGAAAATGCTTTGTTAGGCGCACTAGGTGCTAATCCAACCACAATGGCTTTTGGTGATGTTCCACCAGCTCTGCAGACAGGAGTTATTGACGGATTGCTAACTAGTTTAGGTGGTTTTAATGCCACTAAGGAGCAAGCACCGTATTTTACAGTTGCAGGTATCAATGGAATTGTAGGTGACTATTACTGGATGGGTGCATCAAACAAATGGTGGTCTACACTTGATAAAAAGCAGCAAGCAGCTCTAACTGACATTATTATGAATGATTTCATACCTTATCAAAAGGCAATTAACTTTTGTAATGATAAGAGATTGGTTGATAAGTTTAAGGTTACTGACAAAAGTGCCCCTGGTATTTATGTGATGAGCCCTGCTGAAGCTGGCGTATTACAGAAAAAAGAAGGTGGTGCTACAAATGAATGGATTAAAACTAAAGTTGACGCCACTGGTGATAAAATGGTTGACCAGTTTACAGCTGAAGCGAAGGCTCTAGTTGCAGCTAATCCTATGGGTTCAAGTAACCTAGAAAAAACTGACTGTACAGCGTTTGCCTCAGATTTTGCTAAATTTGCAAAGGGAACTGCTCTATATAAGAAAAAGTCTAGAAAATAATACATCAAAGAAGGTCTGACTTCTTCAGACCTTCTTGATTTGAATATTTATTATGGACAGCTTTTATAACATTTCTCATAAAATACAAGATTTGATAACTTCTATTTTGGGAAAATGTTCTGCAATTTTAATGATAGCTGTTACACTATTTGCATTAGCTGAAATTATTAGAAGATACATTTTTGGAGTCGTGTTTGAGTGGGGCCAGGATGCTGTGATTTATATGATGGTTTCTTCGGTTGCATTTTATATATGCGTTACCCAAATCAACAGGAGCCATTTAGTTATGACTGCTGTTCTACAATTATTAAATGCTAAAGGGTTCCATCGAACTGTAGGATTTTGTAAGATTTTTATCTCCATGTTTGTTTCAGTTTTTACCGGATCTTTAACTTATACGGCTTATTCAACAATTGAGTACTCTATTCAAATTGGAGAAAGAACTGAGAGTTTGTTTTTCTATATGTGGCCATTTTACTTCATATTAGCTATTGGAATGGGCCTAATGTCTCTAGTTGCCTTTCTACAATTTATTGAAGATGTGCATAGTTACATCAAAGGTGATCATTTTACAGCTACAGTCGAAGCTGCAACCGATGTATAATATATTTAAAGTAGGAAATTTATAATGTGGGCTCTTGGTGGATCTTTATTTACCCTTTTATTCGCAGGTGCTCCAATTGGAATTGCCCTTGCTGGCGCTACAGCACTTTTAGTTTTATTTGATGACTTTTTAACATACAGCACACTATTTGAAGCTTTTTTTAGTTTTCTTACAAAATATACATTAGTCGCAATACCATTTTTTATTTTTGCCGGGTTTTTAATGGAAAAAACAGGACTAGTTGCCGGTCTGTTTAGATTTGCTGATTCTGTTGTAGGATGGGTTCCTGGTGGATTTGCCTATGCCACTTTACTTGCAGCTGTTTTATTTGGAGCTATCTCAGGTTCGTCAACTGCTATGGCAGCTGCAATGAGTGTTATTGCATACCCTGAATTGATCAAAAGAGGCTATCCTAAATGGATGGCAGCAGGTGTAATAGCTTCGGCTGGTGGCATTGCTCTTCTAATACCTCCAAGCATTACTCTTATTTTATTTGGAGTAATTACAGAAATGTCTATAGTTGATTTGTTTTTTGCTGGGATTATTCCTGGTATAATGCTCGCTATTAGTGACGCTGTAATTATAGTAAGTGTCTCCCTGTTTATAAAATTACCAAGAGGTAAATTTGATTTATGTGAGGTATGGCGCTCATTTAAGGATGCTGTTCCTGCTCTACTAATGCCAGTAATTATTCTTGGAGGATTATACGGCGGCTTGTTTACTCCTACAGAAGCGGGAGCAGCAGCGGCTAGTTATGCTCTCTTTTATGGATTAATTTTTAAACGCAAAACATTCGTTAAAGAGTTAATGCCCACAACTCTTAGAACAATGAACTTAACAGCTGTTGTCTTCTTTTTATTGGGTTGTGTGGGTATTTTCCAATTTTATCTTGCCAATATGGGTTGGCCGCAAATGATTGCAGAATGGGCTGGCGAACTAGGATTAACTCGTTTAGGCTTCTTATTTGCTTTAATGGGATCTTTGTTATTTTTATCAATGTTTTTAACCGGTGTAGCTATTTTGGTATTAACTGTTCCTATTTACTTTCCTGTAGCATTAGCGCTTGGTGTAGATCCAATCCATCTTGGAATACTAACTGCTCTTTGTATAGAAATTGGTAGTGTAATTCCACCAGTTGGTTTAAATTTGTTTGCTGTAAGTGGTGTTACTGGTTTACCAGTAACTACAGTTATAAAAGGCTCATTCCCTTTTTGTATTTCTGATACTTGCGTTTTAATTATTGTACTTTTATTTCCTGCATTAGCTTTAACACTGCCAGAGCTTTTAGTGGTATCTCACTTTAAGTAGGTATTCATAATAGTATTAGCATAATCTAAAAGTTGGTTATCATTTCCAAATTTTGTGACTAGCTGGCAGCCAATTGGCAGTTCTTTATCTCCCTTAAATAAAGGTAAGGTAACACAAGGGTTGCCATTTAAGGACCAAGTAGTATTAAACATCGGAGAGCCTGTATACTTGAGACCTTCAAGTGCTTCACCAGGAGCACTTGGAGTAATAATCATGTCAATATCGTTAAAAATTAAATCTGTCTCATGTTTTAAAACATTTAGTTTTTTAAGGGCAATTTTATAGTGTTCATTTGTTACTTGATATCCATCATTTAATCTTCCTTTTCTCAACTGATCACTTAATTCGTCATAATGATTAAATCTTTCAAAAGAGATAGATCTTTTAAACTCATAACCACTTATGTCTAAATGTAATTTGTCTGCTTTAGATATTAATGCATCAATATTAAGGTCAATAATATTTAATTTATCTGTCCTAAGAGTATTTACAAATGTCTCTAGGTTACTGCGGGTAGATAAATCTGTTTTATTCCAGTGGGGAGTTTTAACAAAACCAATTTTTAATTTCTTTATGTCTATACTTTGTGGTTTTACAGTTTTTTCTTCTAATAAAATTGATCGAAAAAGAGATAAATCTTCTACTGATCTTGTCATTAGGCCCAGAGTATCAATTGACGGAGAGTTTGGGAGAATTCCAGATTTATCAAAGTCCCCATATGTTGGTTTATAACCGATAACACCACAATAGGCTGCTGGTCTAATAACCGAACCAGTCGTCTGAGTTCCAAAACAAACTGGTGCCATCATGGAAGCAACGGCCGCTGCTGATCCAGAACTAGAGCCACCTGGAGTAAAGTCTTTATTATGTGGATTTGTCGTCAGCCCTGGAGCCCTATGTCCCAATTCTGTAGACACTGTTTTGCCCATTAAAACACAACCGGATTGCTTTGCAACTGCAACCGATGCAGCATCTCTTGCGGGAATGTTGTTTTTGTAAAAAGGTGTCCCAAAACCGGTAGGCACATTACTAGCATCTATAATGTCTTTTATTCCAAATGGTATACCAAGTGCGATATCGTTTTTTTGTTCATCTAATTGTTTGGATTTTTTTAGGGCATTTTCTTCATCTAAATATATCCACGCTTTCACTATTTTTTCTTTTTCTTTGATTCTTTCAAAGCAACTTAATACCCATTCATGTATAGAAAGTTTTTTATTTCTTATAAGTTTAATTGCTTCACTTGCCGTTAATTCGAAAGGTTTTGTCATTTGTTTTCACTGAATAATTTTAAGATTGTATATACTACTGATTATTTTTTGGTTTTGTAAAATTAAATTATAGTTTAATATTTAATATGAATAAGGAGGAATATATGGATAATATGACTGAAAAATTTGCTGAATTTTGTGAGCAGTTGAAATATGAAGATCTTTCTCCAGAAGTTATTAAAAGAACAAAATTACTTATCTTGGATACTGTGGGAATTATCATAAGGGCTAGACATGACGCAGAATCAACATCTAGCTTGGTTTCTGCAATTGATAAATTAGAGATGAATAATGGTAGTTGCCAGGTTTTTTCAGATAAAAAAACATATTCACCAAGTGCCGCAGCACTCTTAAATGGAACTTTAGCGCATTCTCTTGATTTTGATGACACACATGCTGAAGCTTCTCTTCATTCAAGTGCGCCTATTTTATCAGCTGCGCTGGCAGCTGCGCAAATGAATAAATCATCTGGCCAAGAATTAATTACAGCATGTGTTGTTGGTTACGAAGTCCAGATTAGACTAGGTTTGGCTGGAGGATCTTCAGCGCATTATAAAAAAGGATTTCACCCTTCTGCAACATGCGGTATTTTTGGTGCAGCAGCTGCAGCAGGATACTTGATGGGATTAACTAAGGAGCAGTATATATCTGCCTTTGGTATTGCTTTAAGTCAATCTGCAGGTTCTATGCAATTTTTAACAGACGGTGCGTGGACTAAAAGATCTCATGTTGGGCAGGCTGCTCAAAATGGTTTAAGTTGTGCTATTATGGCTGGTGAAGGTTTCAAAGGTCCTTCACAAGCTTTCGAAGGACAATGGGGGTATTTACACTCGTATGCTTCAGGTGGTGATGTCAAAAAAGCAACAAATGGCCTTGGAGAAGAGTTTGAAACTCTCAATCTTGGTGTCAAACCCTATCCGTCATGTAGATATAGTCATGCTGCAATAGATGGATTAATAGAGTTGAAAAAAGAATTAAAATTTTCATCTGATGATTTGGATGATATTGATATCGGCTTGTCAGAAACTGCTTTGAACATAATTGGTTATCCATTAACTGACAAGCAACACCCTAAAAGTGTTGTTGACGGTCAGTTTTCGATGCCATTTTGTGCTGCAGTTACAGTTAAAAGTGGCGGATTGCAATGGGATGATTATAAAAATCATTTAAATAATAAAGATACACTCTCATTATGTAATAAAATAAAGGTAAGCCCTGACGAGGATGCAGAAAAATGTTGTCCTGAATATATGAGTGCCAAAGTAAAAGTTGTGGTAAAAGGAGAAAAATACGAAAAATTCGTGAAAATTCCTAAAGGAGAACCAGAAAACTTTATGGAGGATGTAGAGTTTATATCAAAATTTAAGGGATTAACTGAGCCATATCTATCAAAACAAAGAGTTGATCAATTGACAGATTTAATGCTTAAAATTGATCAAGCTAACAATGTAAATTCAATTTTTGAATATAGTCAGATTGATATTTAGATTTATTAAGGAGTAAGTTTATGAATGATCAAAGAGTTCTAGAAGTCGAGCAAAAAAGTCCTGTTTCAGAAGAAGATAATCTTATTATAGACACAGTAAATAAGTTTCTTGAAAGAGATGTAAAGCCATTTGTTAAGGAGTTTGAATCAGAAGATAAGTACCCCCAATTAATTGCTGATAAAATGGCAGATTTAGGTCTTTTTGGAGCAACAATATCCCCACAATACGGAGGCTTGGGTTTATCGGCAGTTACTTATTCCAAAATTGTGGAAAATGTCTCTGCAGTGTGGATGTCTGTATCAGGTATTTTTAATTCTCATTTAATAATGTGTGCGGCTGTTGAGAGGTTTGGTTCCGAAGAGATGAAACAGTATTATCTTCCAAAGTTTGCATCCGGAGAAATAAGAGGAGGTATTGCATTAACTGAACCAGACTGTGGAACTGACCTCCAATCAATTAAAACAAAAGCAGAAAAAGTAGGCGATGACTATATCATAAATGGGACTAAAACTTGGATAACAAATTCAGTTCAGGGTTCAATTTTAGCAGTTTTAATCAAGACTGACACAAATATTAAACCTGCTCACAAGGGAATGAGTTTAATACTTGTAGAAAAAAAGCACGGATTTGTAGCCAGAAAATTAAAAAAGCTTGGATATAAAGGCATAGATACAGGAGAAGTGCAACTTGAAAATGTAAAGGTGCCTAAGTCTAACCTTATTGGTGAAATAGAAGGTAAGGGTTTACAGCAAATTCTAGCTGGCCTTGAATTGGGTAGAATAAATGTTGCCGCAAGGGGTGTTGGAGTTGCTAGAGCATCTCTAGACGATTCTATAGAGTATGCTAACACAAGGAAAACTTTTGGTAAGCCTATAAGTGAACATCAATCAATTCAAATTAAATTAGCAGAAATGGCAACTAAGCTTGAGGCGTCGAGGTTACTAACAGAGCAAGCTGCAAAAGCTTACGATTCAGGAAATAGGTCTGATTTGCAGGCAGGAATGGCTAAACTTTTTGCTACTGAAACAGCATTGTTTAATTCAACCGAAGCAATGAGAATTCACGGTGGATTTGGATATTCTCCAGAATATAATATTGAGCGGTATTATAGGGACGCACCTTTATTAGCAATAGGTGAGGGTACTAACGAATTACAAAAACTTATCATTGCCAAGCAATTAGTTTCAGATAATTAAAATTACTGATTATAAAAAATTGTTGTACTAAAAGTGCCTACTCCAACTAGTAATCCCATAATTGGTTTTTTGGGGAAGCATAAAAATACGATTACCCCAATCACGAATGGTATTAATCTTTCAAGCATATTAGTTTGAGCTAAGGCGCCAGTGGGGAAGAAAATAATTCTAACCATCAATCCTGTAGTCATCGCAAAGGCAACAGCATTTATCCATTTTGCAAAAAAGCCATCTTTATCGATTTTGCTAGATAATGTAACACCAAGAATTCTCCAAATAAAAATACCTAGACCCGCGACTAATAACATAAACCAAGGCATCAACTCTGGGCTAATGAATGAAAGATCATGCATTAGATTTACCTTTTTTTAGAAGATAATTAATTAAAAGTCCCAACGTTCCGCCAACCAAACCGCCAATAATTATACTCCAATCACCTATATACGGATAGAGAATGGGTCCTATTATGCCTCCGCTTACAACAGCAACCCTATAATATAATTCTACAGCTCTTAACATTAAAATTGTTATATATAAGGGCATTATGAAAACAGGAATGGAGACAATGTCAGTCGGCAGAATATCGTATAATTTAAAACCAATAATTGTTGTGAATGTATTAATAGTTATCAGAGCCAAACTTAGACCTCTAAAAAAACTTAAAAGATCTTTTTCCTGAAACTCATTTTTAATTTTTATTAACTCAGCCCAGCCAGTAGGACTTATGAGGTGTGCCCACAATAATTTTGAAATGAATGTTATTTTGTGACTATGAATATTCATTAAAGTCATACCAGATAAAACTAAAAAAAACTGTCTCATATTCGCCAGCAAGACTGTTGTGAAGAGCAAAAATATTGGAGTACCTACAGTATACAACGATACAAATATAACCATTCCTGGCATACTCCAAAGTACAATCAATGAACCAACGGTCAGATAAAGATCAAGACCAGCTTCACCAGCGAAAACTCCAAAGCCAAACATAGCTGCACTCATTCCTATTCCAGGAAAACCAAAACCGGTTAAGATACCTTTTTTAAAGGGACTATAATTTTTCTTCATAAACTTATTTTTTTCTAAATTATTGTTTTGCTATTAGATCTATTTCAACCGACGCACCAACAGCAAGGCCAGTCACACCAATACATGTTCTTGCAGGAAGTTTATTTTTATCAAAATAAGATTTATAGATTTTATTTACTTTATCAAAATCTTGAAAATTTACTAAATAAACCCTTACAAATGTTACCCTTTCCAAAGATGATCCTGACTGTTTTAAGACGTCCATAAGGTTCTTCATAACTTGATGAGTTTGTTCTTCTACGTCATTACTAACTAGTGCGTCTGGGTTATTTGGTAATGTTGGCATCTGTCCAGTAACAAAAATAAAGTCACCTGCCTTTACAGCATGGCTAAACGGCCCTACTCTTTTAGGACCATTTTCAAATACTAAATGTTCTATATCCAATCGACTGCTCCTAGTTAGATTATTTGTTGTCAAAAGCGTTATTTCAAATAAACTTATATTAACAGGGGGACTTTTCAATGAGATTTACAAATAAAACTGTATTTATTACAGGCGCTGCTGGGGGTATAGGTCGTCAAACTGGATTAAGTTTTGCCAAGGAAGGTGCCAATGTAGCTGTTTCAGATCTAGATTTTGAAATGGCTGAAAGAGTTGCAAATGAAATAAAATCAGCTGGTGGTATTGCAGAATCTTTCAAATTAGACGTAACAAATCAGAATGAAACAATTGAAACAATGAATAATGCATACAAACATTTTGGAGGCTTAGACGTAGCATTTTGTAATGCTGGTATAAGAGAAATTGTTTCTCCTTTAGAGTTATCTATCGAGGAATGGAGAAAGGTTATCGATATAAATGTTACCGGTGTTTTTATCACTGCTCAAACATTTGCAAAACACTGCATAAAAGAAAAAATAAAAGGTAACATAGTTATTACGTCATCAACTTTAAGTGTAACCGCAGCGCCTAATAGATGTGCTTATACTTCATCTAAACATGCTACAGCTGGAATGACTAAACAATTAGCGATCGACTTGGCTAAGTATGATATTAGGGTTAATGCAGTGGGGCCAGGTGTAATTCGGACACCTTTAACAGAAAGATATTTCCAAGATGAAGAAGCTTCTCAAAAAGTAAGAAACTTACACGCTATGAAACGTTGGGGAGAACCCAATGAGATTTCGAGTGCCGTTTTGTATTTAGCCAGTGAAGAAGCAAGCTTCTGTACAGGCACAAACTTAATTGTAGATGGTGGTTGGACAGCTGGTAAGGATTGGTAGTTAATTTATTTTTTCTAGAACTGGATGCAAGTATTTTAAAAACTCTTCTGGGTTTTCACTCATTGGAAAGTGACCAACATTCTTCATTTTAATCATTGCGATTCCAATGGTGTCAGCAAGAGATTTTGTTTCTTCTGGAGTTGCAGAATAATCATATTCACCTGTAAGTAAAAATATTGGACATTTTGAATTATCTATTTTTTTAATTTCTGTTCCAATATTTCCATCAAATTTATAAAAAAATAAATCCCCTTTAAAAATACCAGGTCCACCTTGCATATAATGCCACATAGTCTCAAACTTATCATTTTCGGGGCTAGTTGGAGCCATTAAACCATAAGCAATTCCACCACAGACTTCACCACCATGTACATCTTGCCTATGAAGCCAACTAATATCGTAATAAGGATCTAAATGTCCGGCACTTTGAAGTCCTATTAGGGCTTTAAACTTTTCAGGAAAATGTATAGCTAGATGTAGTATGATTCTACCGCCTATTGAACAGCCCATAACAACCGGCTTAACTAATTCTAAACCGTCTATAAAGCTCATTATTTGAGAAATATATGACTCAGTTGAAAGTTTATAATGCCCAACTTGTGAATTTTCGGGAGGTGACGATTTACCATGCCATGGCATATCAAAAACTATAACACGATATTTTTTTAATATTTTTTTATCGTTTAGAAGAGCTCTGTATTGTCTTCCATCAGAGCCTGCAGTATGAAGACAAACTAAAGGAATACCCTCACCAGCTTCTTCCCAGTAAATTCTGTGTTTAACTCCATCTATTTCAAATTTACCGTAATTACCAGTTATAGGTTCTTTTTCAATTTTCATTATTACTCTCCGCTGGTCTTAGAGAGGCAAGTAGCAATTTGAAGTATAGTAGGTGTGACATTAAGGGATGGAGATCTCCTTCAAATTTTAAAACCTTTCTTCTAAGCATTGCGATAATGTCATGTGATCCTGGTTGAGGAGTTGATTGCAAAAATTTTAACCACTCATTCTTTGAAGCCGTTAATTTAAAAATATAGCTTGGCATTACAAACGGCCCTTCTTCGACATTTGTTACATTGCCTTTTTCAATACTAATTAAATATTCATCATCAACAGTGCTTATCATAAAACATGTATTAAGGTACTGCCCCATAATTGAAAGTTGGCTTCGTCTTTCATTTTTTTCAATTAATGATTTAAACATACAAATCTCGAAACATATTTTGTAAAGATTGGCATATTATTAATTTATTACCAATTAGATTTTTTATTTGATATGTTAATAAATAATTATAAGTCTGGAGGTTTAGATGAACGGAGCAGAAAGTTTAGTTGGCACTCTATTAGAAGGAAATATAGACGTCTGTTTTACTAATCCAGGAACATCTGAAATGCATTTTGTAGCAGCTTTAGATAAATACGATAAAATGAGAAGTATTTTATGTCTATTTGAGGGTTGTGCTACAGGAGCAGCTGACGGCTACTTCAGGATGAAAAGAATTCCGGCCTCTACTTTACTACATTTGGGCCCTGGTTTGGCTAATGGCCTTGCAAATCTTCATAATGCAAAAAAAGCAAGTTCAGGAATAGTAAATATTGTTGGGGAACACGCCCTTGATCATATAAAACTCAATGCTCCATTGACTTCAGATATTGAAGGGATAGCAAGACCTGTTTCTCATTGGGTAAAAACCAGTAAATCATCAAAGGATATTGCAGTTGATGGAGCTGAGGCTATTGAAATGGCAAATGTTAATCCAGGGCAAATTGCTACTTTGATATTACCTGGTGACACTGCATGGAATGAAGGAAAAGCAATTAAATCTATTAAGTTAAAAAATAAATATAGTTCCGTTTCCTCAAATTTAATTGATGAAGCTGTAACAGCTCTTCGTGAAGCTAAAAATCCCCTAATACTTGTAGGTGGTTCAGCGTTAGAAGAAAAAAATCTAATAAAGCTAGCAAAAGTAGCTGATAAAATAGGTTGTCCAATGAAAACAGATTGGTTTAATGCTCGATTAGATAAAGGTGCAGGAAGAATAAACTCAGTTAGAATACCTTACGTGGTTGATAAAGCTGTTGAAGTTCTAAAAGACTTTGACAGCATTATAATTATAGGAGCAAGGCGACCTGTTGCTTTTTTTGCGTATCCAAATAAGCCAGGTGTGCTAACACAAGAAAGTACAAAATTTATTGAATTAGCGTCACTTTCAGATGACATTACTAGTGTTATTAATGAATTATCAGATAAAGTGGGAATTAATGATAATAAACCAAGCACAGTCTCAGAACTCAAAATTCCTGATATTCCAAGTGGCCCTATCAATCCAACTTCGCTTGGTATGGTTTTGGGTGCTCTTATTCCAGAAAATGCAATAGTTGTAGATGAATCTGTAACTACTGGAAGAGAATTTTTTTATCAAACAGCTGGTTCTCATCCACATACATGGCTTAATAATTGTGGGGGATCAATTGGTTTCGGAATGCCGGTTGCTATAGGTGCGGCAGTTGCATGTCCTGACCAAAAAGTTATTTCCTTAGAAGGAGATGGTAGTGCGATGTATACTGTCCAGTCTTTGTGGACTATGGCCAGAGAAAATTTAGACATAGTCGTATTAATATTCGCGAATCAAAGTTATAAAATTCTACAAGGTGAGTTAACGAACGTTGGTGTTGATAATCCAGGCAAATCAGCTTTGGAAATGTTATCTTTAAAAGATCCATCTTTAGACTGGGTATCAGTGTCCAAGGGTATGGGAGTTGATGCAGTTCGAGTAGATAATATAGAAGATTTAGTAAAAAATTTTAAGAATGGATTAAAAGACAAAGGCCCATTATTAATTGAAGTAATGATCTAAAGAATTACAGCGTAACAAAATTGTAATAATTTAAGTTTATAAAGACCAAGTTTTGAGAATTCATATAGTAGTAATTGATGAATTTAAGGTAGATTATTACTGAATGAAACTCAAAACTCCAATTTTTGAGGCTAAATTGTCTTTAAACCTAACTACAAAAAAAATTATTAGTCATCAAAAAGATAGATATTTTGATCGTGAAATTAGTTGGTTGTCTTTTAATGAAAGGGTTTTGCTTAAAGCGTATGATAAAGCAATTCCATTTGGTGAAAGATTAAGATTTGTAACTATTTCGTCAGAAAATTTAGATGAATTCTATATGGTTAGAATAGCTGGATTACTTCAGTTAATTAGTCAAGGCTCTAAAATAGTTCCAGAAACTGGAATGAGGGCAGATGAATTATTAAAATCTGTACTGAGTGCTTCCAAAGATTTAAAAAATAAACAACAAAAATGTTTGAAGTATTTATTAAATCAAGAAGAAGATTGTAATGTTTCAATTTTATTTGAAAATCAATGGAATAAAAATGAATTAAAGTGGCTTGAGGAATATTATGAACAAAATATTTTGCCACTTCTCACTCCAACTACATTAGACCCCGCACATCCTTTTCCATTTATTCAAAATAAAGGTAAGTGTGTGTTAATGGAAATGAAGGATACCAATGGTAACAATATTAACTGCGTGGTTTTACTTCCTGATAATATTGATAGATTTATAAGGTTACCAGGTGAGCTTCAAAAATACGCAATGTTGGAAACACTAGTCACAAAGTTTGTTCATTTAATCTATCCAGAATATAAATTATTAAAATCAGGTATGTTCAGAGTAGTAAGAGATGCTGAAATAGAAATAGATGACGAGGCAGACGATCTGATTGGACAATTTGAGTCTGCAATTAGAGCAAGAAAAAGGGGTGGAATCGTTTCTCTGATTTTTTCCCATGACTTATCCAAAACTGCACAGAAATTATTGACAAGAGAATTAAATATTCCTGATGAACATATATTTGTAGCAGAAGGATTTGTTGGCATAAGTGACTTTACAGAAATAATAAATAATTTGTCCAAACAAGATTTATTCAAGCCTTATAAACCTAGAATGCCACAAAGAATTTTCGATTTTAAAGGTGATTGTTTTTTAGCCATAAAGAATAAAGAAATAATAGTTCATCATCCTTATGAAAGTTTTGATGTTGTCTTAAGTTTACTTCAACAGGCAGCTATTGATAAAAATGTTCTGACGATACGACAAACGTTATACAGGACTTCTCCTGACTCTCCTATTGTGGAAGCATTGGTAGCAGCTGCTGAGGCAGGTAAATCTGTTGTCGCTGTAATTGAATTAAAAGCTAGATTTGATGAGGAAAATAATGTGCAACTAGCTAGAATCTTAGAAAGAGCAGGTGCTCAAGTTGCTTATGGGTTAGTTGATTTAAAGGTACACGCAAAATTATCTTTAATAACAAGAAAAGAAGGAAAAAAACTAGTTTCTTATGCTCATTGTGGAACTGGTAATTACCATCCATATACTGCTAAAATTTACACAGATTTTTCATTATTTACTATGGATAAAAAAATATGTGAGGACGCAAGGTCAGTTTTTAATTTTCTTACAAGCCATGTTCAACCAAAACAATTAAATAAGATGATAATATCACCTAATTCCTCATTTGATTGGCTAATGGAGAAAATTGATAATGAGATAGATAATTCTAAAAAGGGTTTTGAAAGTGGAATTTGGATTAAATGCAATGCTATTGTCGATCAAAAAATTATTGAGAAACTATACGAAGCATCTAATGCAGGTGTAAAAATTCATTTAATGGTTAGAGGCATTTGTTGTCTTCGCCCTAATGTTAAAGGGATGTCAGAAAATATTACAGTTTCAGCTATTATTGGAAGGTTCCTTGAACATGGAAGAATTTATGTTTTTGCAAATAAAGGAAAACTTCAATCTGAAAGTAATCTAGTTTATATATCTTCAGCTGACATAATGCCCAGGAATTTATACCATAGAGTTGAGGCTTTTATACCATTAGAAAACAAGACAGTCAGAAACCAAGTTCTTACACAAGTATTGCCTGCCTTAATAAACGACACAAAAAATACTTGGCAATTAAATGAATATGGAGAATACTCCAAGAATGAGGACGAGGATAAGTCATTTTGTGCGCACACGTATTTTATGAATAACCCAAGTTTATCGGGACAGGGAAGCTTAGCTAAAATACAAGAATGAATGAATTAGCATTAAGTTTTGACAAGAAATTAAGTAAAGGTAAATTAGCAATAATTGATATTGGATCTAATTCCATTAGATTAGTAATTTATCCTCAAAACGGTAAGTATCCTTTTCCCTTATTTAATGAAAGACTAAACTGTAAACTTGGTGAAGGTTTATCTAAAACCAAAAAAATTTCAAACCAATCAATTTCGAGAGCTTTATCTGCAATAAAACGCTTTGCATACATTGTAAAAACAATGTCAGTTAAACACCAGATACTTATTACAACTGCAGCAGTCAGAAATGCTAAAAATGCAGGTGAATTTCTTCGTCCTGCAGAAAAAATTTTAAATCATAAAATTAAAATTTTATCTTCCAAACAAGAAGCACACTATGCTTCTTTAGGCATTCTTAGTAATATGAAAGTAGACAATGGGCTTATAGCAGATCTAGGTGGTGGAAGTTTAGAACTTATTCTTATTCAAAATGGAAAAAATATTCACTCTACAAGTTTAGATATAGGCCACCTATCACAAATTTGTAATGAAGAAATTATAAGTGAGATTAATAAAGTTGACTGGTTAAAAAATGCAAAAAATCTAACTTTATATGGAACAGGTGGAAGTTTTAGAGCTTTAGGTTCAGCATATATTAAAAATTTCAACTATCCTCTTACATTGTTGCATGGGTTAAATTTAAATAAAGAAAAAGCAACGATCCTTTTAGATCGAATAACAGACGAAAATCAGGACGTCTTAGGTGTCCCGTCTGTCAGAAAAGATACTATTTCTACTGCAGCTAATATAATCCTTAACTTAATTATCAAATCTGAAGTTCAGAATATAATAATAAGTGGAACTAGTATAAGAGATGGATTGATTGCAGAGCTTAATAAAGAAAATAGAATAAATCCTGATAAAGTAGCTTATTATAAAATGCTTGCTAAAAATCAAAGATTTACTGGCATGCAAACTAAAATTAAAAAAATATTTAACCCTATCTTCAAAAAAATAGCAGACAAAGATCTTGAGAGAGTATTTAAAATTAGTACTAATTTGTCTGATATTTCATGGGATGAACAACCTGACTTGAGGGGATATATTGCAGCAAATAAAATCTTATCACTACCTATTGGAGATTTGACGCATGTTGAAAGAGTATGGATGGCTAAAGTTGTATATCATAGATATGTAGGCATGAAAGAGAAAAAACAAATTGAAAAATCAATTATAAACTTACTAACAGAAGAACAAAAAGCGTCTTCTTTTGCAGTTGGCCTGGGTCTGCGATTTATTTATATTTTTTGTGGTGGATACCCAAAAAACCTAGAAAAAATAAAACTAAAAATCAAAAAAAATAAACTCATATGTAAGATAAAGCCAGAGGCAAAGTCTCTTATGGATAAAGAAGTTGAGAGAAGATTAAAGAATTTTGCTAACGCTTCTAATTTAAATTATGAGATAGTTTAAATTAAGTATTAATAAATAATTCTTTAAACTAATAATCATAAGTTAGGCAAAACATTATAGAAACCTTCATTATAATTGCAGTTCTATTTGCTGCATTCTTGCACGCGCTTTGGAACTTTATATTAAGGGGTTCTGAAGATAAATTATTAAGTATGACTTCAGTCGTTCTAGGTCATATCCCATTTGCCTTAATTGGAATTTTAGTTTTTGGTCTTCCTAATTTAAATGGTTTAAGTTACATATTAGCTAGTGCGTTGCTCCATTTTTTTTATCAAATATTTCTTTTAAATGCATATAAATTTGGTGAATTGTCAGAAATTTATCCAATTGCAAGGGGGTTGTCTCCTCTATTAATTATTACTATCAGTTTGTTGTTCTTTGAAGAAAATATATCTTCTCACGAAGTGGTAGGAATATTTCTTATTTCACTTTCTTTGATAATTTATGGATTAAAACAATTCCTAAGCCGTGATTCCAGTGTAAAGGGTTTCAGCTTAGCTATTATAACAGGTTGCTTTATTGCTAGTTATTCAATTGTAGATGGTTATGGAGCAAGAGTAACACATAATCCAATTGGTTTTTATAGTACGATGACTTTGATTAATGGTTTAATATTTTACTTTTATGCTAAATGGAAAGATAGAGACATAATAAAAAGAATCTTCATTAGTGGAAAACACTCATTTTTTATTGGTGGAACTGCATCATATGCAGCTTATGGTATTGTAGTTTGGGCATGCTTGTTTCTACCCATTGCTGTTGTATCTTCCATTAGGGAAACTTCAATTTTATTTGCAATTTTATTAGGTTTGTTTTTTTTAAAAGAGAAGATCAATTTAATAAAATCATTTTTGATTGTAGGTTTATTTTTGGGTCTTTTATTTTTGAGAGTTGGATAAACAGTACTCAAATCAAAAAAGTTAAATATAGTTAAATATAATCAAATATACATGTTAGATTATAAATTCTTTAAGTTTCATGGAAGTTTAAGTTTTGGATATTTTAAATAACGGTAATGAAATTTCCATCATAGTTGCTATTGCATTTTTTTTAGCCGGGGTTGTAAAAGGCGTAATTGGAATTGGTCTTCCTACTACTGCTATAACAATAATGACGTTTTTCATTTCACCATTAATGGCTTTAGGACTTAATCTTATACCTATGACCGTTACCAATATTTGGCAATTCAGTAAGGCGGATAATCCAAACAAAATAGTTGCTAACTATAAATATTTTGCAATTACACTGGTAATTTGCATTTTGATAACTTCATTTCATGCAAACCAAATCGGCGATAATGTTGTAAGAATAATTTTTGCATGTGCGGTTTTGTTGTTCGTAAGTGTAAATTTTTTTGGTTTTAACTTTAAAATGAACCCAAAACATGATGTGTTTTGGCAAAGTAGCTTAGGAACCTTAGGTGGAATATTTGGAGGGGCAGCGTCAATTTGGGCTGTTCCTGTGACAATGTATCTTTTGATGAAAAATGTTAAACCCAAACATTTTGTTGATGTTAGTGGTTTTTTAATTACGATTGGATGTATTCCTGTTTCTGTTGGTTATATTGCCACAGGTGTATTTCAACCAAATATGTTTATTTATGGAGCACTTGGTTCTGTAACAGCTGTGATAGGTTTCCAGATTGGTGAAAAGTTAAGAAATAAAATAAATGCAAAAACATTTAAAAACTTATTACTGATATTTTTTAGTATTGCAGCTTTAAAAATGATAATTCAATCTCTCGTAGAATTTGAAGTATTTATTTAGAATAGCTTTATTAGCTAATTTTAATTTCAACCTCAGATAAATTGCCCACTTTATAAATAATATGGTCTCCTCTTTGTGGTGCTCGTGTTTTAATTACACTGCCAGTAATTATAACACTGCCTTTAGGAATTGTCCGTCCATGAGAGAGTAGTAAATTAGCAACCCAAGATAATGACTCTAAGGGATTTGCGTCTTTAATCATTGCATTTTGTGGAGGCTCATCATTCCAAAGTAGTTGAGATTTAATAATATCAAGATCTAAATTTTCCCAGTTTGGAAGTTCTTTACCCATAACTATTCCTGAGCACCAGGCATTGTCTGTAATCATAGTCAAAGCGTTTATGTTGGAGTAATCGGCATTCCTGTCTATTATAAGTTCAAATGCAGGCGAAAGTGACTTGATATATTGCCTTATATTATTTTTATCAAATGAACCCATTTCAGGCTTTAAATCTTCGGATAAAGTGACAGCTATTTCAAACTCTAAGCCTAACCCGTGAAAATTACTTAGTTCAAATGTAGAAGGACTACTCTTTATTTCATTTGCAAAAATCCCGCCAGCTATAGGATGATCTATACCGCATAATTCTTGTTGGATCTTTGAAGCCAAAGCTATTTTAAAACCTCCTAATTCTCCACGATCAGATTTTTTTTGAAAAACCTGTTGTACCTTATAAGCTTCATCAAAACCTTTCGGCATCAACGTTTCAGGTAAGTTTTGAAAGGTTTGTTTTGAGTTATGTTGATCCAACATAAATTGTGCTATTTGTTCTAATCTATCCATAAAGCACCCCCTTAAGATATAAAAATGTTCATTTTATAATAATATCCTATAAAAAATTTCTGTTCTTAGAAAGTTTTGTTTGATAAAGTAAATATATATTTTTCTATTTTTCTTGGAGTTTTTGTTGTTAGACAGTCATATCGTTAACGTTCGAAATGAAGTAGATAATTGGCTTTTAAGTTTTAACGAAGCTATATCTGATAAACATAATAAAAAAGATTCTATTGTAAATCTTAATAAATTGTTTTTTGAAGATTGCCATTGGCGAGATATGTTGGCGCTCACTTGGCAGATTCAAACAACATCCGGCAAACAGAATATAATTCCTAAACTTTATGATAAGGTTTTAGATGTTACTGCAAGAGACTTTACTATCGACCCTCAAAGAACTCAGCCTAGGGAAGTTATTAGAGCTGGTAAAAATGTAATAGAAGTAATTTTAAAATTTAAAACAAAATTTGGACATTGTGAGGGTGTTGTAAGACTATACGAAGACCTTGAGGCTCCAAGAATGCTTAAAGCATGGAGTTTTCTTACAGCTTTAAGTAACCTCAATTCTTCATTTAACAAGAAAGAAGATGAATATGAAAACACCTTAGAGGGCCCCAATTGGTTAGATGTCAGAACAGAAGATAGGTTATATAAAGATAGAGACCCTGAAGTTTTAGTTGTTGGGAGTGGACAAGCTGGCTTATCAATTGCTGCAAGATTAAAGCAACAAAATATCGACACCCTTGTTATAGATAAAAATGAAAGGGTAGGGGATAACTGGAGAAACAGGTATCACTCTCTAAAATTGCATAATCAGACACATGTAAATCACCTTCCTTACATGCCATTTCCGCCTACCTGGCCAACATATATTCCCAAAGACAAATTAGCAGGATGGTTTGAGTATTATACTGAGAGTATGGAGTTAAATGTTTGGACAAAAACGACTTTTATTAGTGCAGAATATGATGAAGTTAAAAAAAATTGGAAAGTTATACTTAGATTATCTAATGGTAATGAAAGGATAATGAAGCCTAAGCATATAGTAATGGCTGTAGGTGTAAGCTCAGTTCCTAATCGCAATAAAATTCCTGGAATGGAAGGATATAAGGGTAAGGTAATACACTCTACAGACTACAGTAGCGGTAGAGATTATAAAGGTAAAAATGTATTGGTGTATGGAACAGGTACTAGTGCCCATGATGTTGCCCAAGATTTGTATGTTCATGGTGCAAATGTTAAAATAGTTCAGAGATCACCATCTATGGTTGTTAATGTTGAGCCGAGTGCACAACTACCTTATCAATTATATAAAGAAGGTCCCAACACGGACGATTGTGATTTAATTACTATTTCAACTCCTCTTGATGTTCTGAAAAAAACACACCAACTTCTCACACAAAAAACAAAAGAGATTGATAAGCCTTTATTGGATAAATTAGAAGAAGTTGGATTTAGATTAGAATACGGTGAAGAAAACACTGGATGGCAATTTAAATATTTAACTAGAGGTGGTGGTTATTATTTTAATGTAGGAGCATCTGATTTAATAGCTAATGGAAAGATTAAAGTAATACAATTTTCAGATATCTCTAATTTTAATCCTTCAGGAATAGAGATGAAATCAGGCGAAAATTTAGAAATTGATTTGATGGTCACCGCAACCGGTTACAAAGGTCAAGAATATGTGGTTGAAAAGTTTTTTGGAAAATCAGTTGTAAAAAAGATTGGACCTATTTGGGGGTTTGATAACAATAGACAAGAACTAAGAAATATGTGGATGCAGACTAAACAACCTGGATTATGGTTTCATGCAGGAAGTTTAGCTCAATGCAGAATTTTTTCAAAATTTTTAGCTTTACAAATTAAAGCAATCAAAGAGGGTATACTGAATTAACTGGATAAATCTTAAGGTCTAATTTTAGCACCAGAAAGTTTTTCGTAAGTAAGAGCAACGTTGCTCATATCAGCTTCTTCACCAAATTCATCAATCGTAGTTTTTAAAAGCTCTTGAGATAATTTTCCCAGTGGAATTTCAACCTGATTAGCGTCAGCAATTTTAGTTGCAACACCAGCATCCTTTTTCATCAAACCAGTACTGAAACCTTGGACCATTTTTCCAGAAAGAATATTGTCCGGTAGTGTGATTTCTGTTGCATAGTTTCTTCCAGAACTCTTCTGGATAATATTCACTGCTTTTTCAGGCTCAACACCGTCTTTTACAAGCATTGAAATAACTTCGAAAGTAGCCATTCTACATATTAAATTGAGCAAGTTGTTACCCGCTTTAATTGAATGTCCTGATCCAATCTCCCCTGCATAGAATATATTTGAACTGATATTCTCCATTATAGGCTTAATAGTTGAAAATTGATTTTCAGTTCCACCTACCATTATAGCTATATTACCTTGATTAGCTCCTTTTGGTCCCCCACTTACTGGAGCGTCTATAAAATTAATATCTTTTTGTTTAAGAGCATTAGAAATTTTTCTGGTAATTTCGGGCTCTCCTGTTGTCATATCAATAATGTATGTATCTTTCTTAGCAGATTTTAATAATCCATTATCTCCATTTACAACTTTTTCTACAATAGCACTGGTTGGTAAACATAAAAAAATTCGTGAAGTTTGCGAGGCTAATTTTGCAGGATTAGAACAAGCCAAAGCTCCTTTATCAGTAAAGTATTTAATATTTTTTTCATCAAGGTCATGAACAACAAGCTGGTATTTTTTAAGCAATCTTTCAGCAAGGGGGGCACCCATACTACCTAAGCCAATAAATCCTATTTTTTCCATGAGAATCTCCTGAAGCAGGTACTCAATTAATTTAGGAAAAAGTACCAAAAATATTTTTATTAAAACAGTCTCGTTTACTTATTTTATCATACCAAAGTTTTAAATTTGTTAAATTAGGACGCTTTATCGGCAAAGAATTATATCTGTAGGAAGCAACACCCATAATAATATCTGACATACCAAAACTATTATTTAAAATATACTCTCGATCATTCAAAAAATTATCAAAAATTTCAAATTTTTTATTCAATAAGACAATGTTCCTATCAATAAGCTCTTGATCGCGATCCTCAGAAGGGTTTCTTACTAATCCCCAGAAGATTGGAGTCATATTCAATTGTAAGTCAGTTGCTTGAAATTCCATCCACTGCTCAGCAATTGCTATATCTTCCGCATTTGATGTTTCGTAAACATCAGTATACTTTCTATAAAGATATCTTACAATGCTGTTTGATTGATTGATTATAGTACCATTATGATCTAAAGTAGGAACAATTAGTTGAGGGTTTAACTTCTCATAGTTTTCTACATTAACAATTCCAAACTTTCCATGTTCATCATGCCACTTAAATTCAATATTTAATTCGCAAAGGGCCCACGAAACTTTCTGAACATTAATAGAGTTTCGTCTTCCGTATAATTGTATCAAGAAATTGTCCTTTTTATTTCATTATAGATAGGGGAGTAGAACTTAAGTTTTGAACAAGTATAGAATTTCTGTCTACAAGTTTTGCTACTGTAGGAGCAATGTTTTCTAACCACTCTTTGCTTTCATAAACATCTTTATAAAGTTTTACTTTTTCTTCCTGGCTTTCAAATCTTCTGATCCACACATAGGTATTACCCTTTTCTTCGGAATTCATAACGCGTTCGCCATTTTCCAAAGCAAATTGATCTGAACTATCCATCACAAAACTGCCATGAATAACCATACCTTTTTCCACTTGAAAAGGCATGATAGTTTTTTCCATATATGATACCCATTCATTCATTTTTCCTGGAGAAATTTGATAAACTCTCAATTCAAAAAACGCACTCATTACAACACCCCATTAAAGTAATTAAACTTAAACATTATATAATTAAATTTAATTATTCAAATTTTCAATTATATTAATCCTAAAAGCTTTTTAGGAGGTGAGTAATGAATTATACAGAAGGATGTTTTGTTGGAAGAATTTGGAACGCCGCACAAGGTGGCCCTTGTTTAGTGACTATAAAAGACAACTATGTACACGACATAACATCTAAAGAAATTCCCACTATAAGAGATTTACTTGAGCTCAAGGATGTCAAAGAATATATAGACCGTTGTGAGAGTGCTAGACTAGTTTCTACTGAAATTCTATTTCAATCCAGCATGAAAAAAAACTCAGATATATCTCTGCTCGCTCCCTGTGATTTCCAAGCTATTAAAGCGTGTGGTGTTACGTTTGCTAAATCTATGGTTGAAAGAGTTATTGAAGAGAGAGCAGCAGGTGATCCCAAGAAAGCAGAAAGTCTGAGAAATCACATTGGGGGATTAATTGGCGATAGCTTGCAAAATATCATTCCTGGTTCACAAAAAGCTAATGAAGTGAAAAAAGCGCTTATTAGTGAAGGGTTATGGTCACAATATTTAGAGGTTGGGATAGGAAAAGATGCTGAAGTTTTTACCAAAGCTCAAACTTTATCATCTGTTGGTTTTGGAGCAGAAGTTGGTTTAAATCCAATTTCCAATTGGAACAATCCTGAGCCAGAAATTGTTTTAGCTGTTAACAGCAAAGGAGTAATTAAAGGAGCCACTCTTGGTAATGATGTTAATTTAAGAGATGTAGAAGGGCGTTCTGCTCTACTTCTAGGTAAAGCAAAAGATAATAATGCCTCTTGTTCAATAGGACCATTTATAAGAATTTTTGATGAAAGCTACACCCTTAATGACATGAAATCAGCGCATATATCTCTCAAAGTCGAGGGTAAAGATGATTATGTGCTTAATGGTTCAAGCTCTATGTCTGAGATAAGCAGAGATCCAGAAGATCTTGTAAGTCAAACTATAGGTAGGCATCATCAATATCCAGACGGATTTATGTTGTTTTTGGGCACTTTATTCGCGCCTACAGAAGATAGAGATGTTGTTGGTGAAGGCTTTACTCATAAAATTGGAGACAAGGTTACAATTTCAGAACCAAATTTAGGAGAATTAATAAATTATGTAAACTTGTCCACAGCTTGTCAACAGTGGGATTTTGGAATAGCTTCAATGATAAAGAATTTAAGTCAAAGAGATCTTTTATAAATAATTAAGGATTTTAAGATGAATGACTCAATAAAAGGTTCTCTCGCAGGTGTTAAAGTTATTGACTTTTCTACTCTCTTACCGGGACCACTAGCAAGTTTGTTTTTAGCAGAAACTGGTGCAGAAGTTATTAAAATTGAAAGACCTGAGATTGGTGATGAGATAAGGTTGTCTCAGCCTAAATGGAATGATCAAAGTGTATCTTTTTCAATGCTTAATAGAGGAAAGAAGAGTTTATCATTAGATCTTAAAGATCCAAAAAATTTAAAAATTTTGGTGCCAATAATTAGAGAGACTGATATTATAATTGAACAATTTAGACCGGGCGTTATGAAGAGGCTTGGATTAGATTATGAAACCTTAAAAAAAATTAATAAGAAAATAATTTATGTTTCTATAACTGGCTATGGACAGAAAGGTCCTAAAAATATGGTAGCTGGTCATGATCTAAATTACATTGGAAACACAGGGTTGTTAAGTTTAAGTATGGGAAGTAGTGACAAGACAGTAGTCCCTCCAGGATTAATCGCTGATATAGCAGGTGGATCATATCCGGCCGTAATAAATATTTTGTTGGCCCTCAGAAAAAGAGATATAAACCAAGAAGGATCGTACATTGATATTTCAATGACAGACAATCTATTTCCTTTTATGTTTTGGGGATTAGGCTCTGGCTTTTCACAAAACAAATGGCCCGGTAACTCAGACTCAACTTTATCTGGAGGATCTCCTAGATATAATATTTATGAGACAAGAGATGGTGGTTATTTGGCGGCTGCACCTTTAGAAGACAGGTTTTGGAATAAGTTTTGTAAAGCAATAGATTTACCTAAAAAATATATAAATATGGATGATAATCCAAAGAAAGTTATTCAGAGAATCAGAGTTATAATTAAATTAAAAAATAAAGATCACTGGTTTGATGTTTTTGAAAAAGCTGATTGTTGTTGTTCTATAGTTAAATCATTGGAAGAAGCTATAAATGACAACCATTTCAAAATAAGGGAGATTTTTTCAAGAAACATTTTAAGTGAAGAAGGGCACGAAATACCTGCCTTACCTGTTCCTATAGACAACCAATTTAGAAAAGCTAAAATAGGGGAAAAAGCACCAAAACTTGGTGTTCATAATGATTTATTTTTTTAGTAAAAAAATCATTAACTTGACCTAGTCAATTCATCTTGTCACAGTGATGGGATAAGAAGCCGGTTTTTTGGTTAAGCTTTTGGAGATATACTATGAAAAGATTGAACAACTTAGAATCTTATTGGATGCCATTTACTGCGAATAGGGATTTTAAAAAAGACCCTAGGATGGTTGTTTCAGCCGATGGCATGTATTATAAAAGTGAAACCGGAAAAGATATTTTAGACAGTGCTGCTGGATTATGGTGTGTCAATGCAGGACATAATAGACCAGAGATTACGTCAGCAATTTCCCAGCAAGCGGCCACTTTAGATTTTGCTCCAAGTTTTCAATATGGACATCCAAAAGCTTTTGAACTAGCAAGTCGTGTTGCTGACTTATTTCCTAAAGGGTTAGAACATGTCTTTTTTACAAATTCTGGTTCAGAGGCTGTAGACAGCACTCTTAAAATTGCTTTAGCTTACCATAGGGCTAGAGGAAAAGGGACAAAGACAAGATTAATTGGTCGTGAAAGAGGATATCATGGTGTAGGTTTTGGGGGGATCTCTGTTGGAGGTATGCCAAGAAATAGACAGTATTTTGGAACACTACTCTCTGGTGTTGATCATATATCTCACACTCACCTGCCAGATAAAAATAAATTTTCTAAAGGATCTCCTGAACATGGTGATTATTTGGCTGACACCTTAGAAAACATTGTAGCTCTTCACGATGCATCTACAATTGCTTCAGTAATTGTTGAGCCAATAGCAGGATCAACAGGGGTTCTCCCACCACCTAAAAATTACTTAAAAAGATTAAGAGAAATTTGTGATAAGCATGATATTTTATTAATTTTTGATGAAGTAATAACTGGTTTTGGTCGCTTAGGAAAAGCCACCGCTTCAGAATATTTCGGAGTTACACCTGATATAATTTCATGTGCTAAGGCAATTACCAATGGTATAATTCCAATGGGAGCGGCTGTAGTATCCAAAGAAATATATGATACTATGATGGATGAAGCCGATATGCCAATAGAGCTTTTTCATGGATATACATATTCTGGACACCCAATTGCCTCAGCAGCAGGTCTAGCTACCTTGGACATCTACAGAGACGAAGATTTATTCAATGAAGCAGGTAAAACAGCAAAGTATTTAGAAAGTGTAATTCATCAACTTAAAAATGATAAAAATGTCATTGATATCAGAAATTTAGGCTTGGTCGCTGCCATAGAGATTGCTCCAAGACCAGGAGCAGTCGGTGCTCGTGGTTATGAAGCTATGAAAAAAGCTTGGCACAAAGGTCTGATGTTAAGAGTTACAGGAGATACGCTAGCTTTTTCACCGCCGTTAATAGCAGAAAAACATGACATTGATAAAATTTTTGAAATTGTTCAATCTGTTCTTAAAGATTTAGACTAAATTTTTTATACTATTAATAGGAATCTTTATGTAAACACTACCATTGTCTTCTGGCGGTGGAAGGTTGCCGGCCCTCATGTTCACTTGAATTGAAGGAATAATAAGTTTTGGCATGTTTAGTGTCTTATCTCTAGCTTCTCTGATCTTAACAAACTCATCTTCTAAAATTGATGTTTTAACATGAACATTTTTTTCTTTCTGTTCACCAACTGTTGTTGACCATTTAACCTCTCTTGAAGCAGGTGGGTAATCGTGACAAACAAAAATTCTTGTTTTATCAGGATAACTTAATATTTTCTGTATCGATCTATAAAGCTGGCGGGCGTCTCCACCTGGAAAGTCTGCTCTTGCACTACCTAAGTCAGGCATAAATAATGTGTCACCTACAAAAATAGAGTTTCCAATAACATGAGCCGTACACGCAGGGGTATGGCCTGGTGTATTAATGACTTTACAATTTATATTTCCAATTTTGTATTCATCATTATCTTTAAATAGTTTGTCAAATTGACTACCATCTCTTTGAAACTCAGTACCAGCATTAAATGTTTTCCCAAAAATATTTTGAATATCTGAAATTTTTTCAGATATCCCTATCTTACCTCCAAGTTTTTTTTGAATATAAGGAGAAGCAGATAAGTGATCTGCGTGGACGTGTGTCTCAATAAGCCATTCTACATTTAATTTATTTTGATCAACATAAGATATTATTTTATCTGCATTTACATAATCTATGTCACCAGACGAATAATCAAAATCTAAGACACTATCAATAACAGCACATTTTTTTTCTATATTGTCATGAACGACGTAGCTTATCGTAGATGTTTGATCATCAAAGAACCCTTTAATATGGAGATTTTCGTCTGTTTTTATTTCGTTCATCTTTAAACCTTATTAAATTATTTTATTAATGGTATAGGTCTTTTAGTTTTTTCATTTGTCATTAAAATTGTTTCTAAGCTTTTCGCAATTTCTGATAACTCTACATCTCTACCAGCAGGAGCAATTAATTGGATGCCGAAAGGCATTTCTTTATGATCTAACCCGCATGGTAATGCCCAAACGCATGGAATTGCCATCGTTGATGCATAACTTAGTGATAACCAGCGCATATAAGTTGGCAATTTTTCGCCATTAATATTATCTACAAATAATTGCTCGTGTGGATAAGGCGATACTGATGCAGCAGGGCAGATTAAGACATCATAATCATTAAAAAAATTTCGAAAGTTTTTATATATTTTTGTTTGCATGACATGAGCTGATGAAACGTCAGCAAGACTATACTTTAATCCTCTTTCAACATTATCAATTACATTCGGTCCCAATAAATCTTTACAATTATCAAGTTTGTCTTTATGAGAAGCAACATAATTAAAGCCTCTAATAACTTCAAAGCAACTGTGAATATCTAAAAAATCTGGTTCACCTTGATCGGCTGTTAGAAAATTACTTTTAAAAGTATCAATCTTTTTTGAAAATGTTGATTTTATATAGTTATCGACTGGAGCGCATCCAAGATCATATGAAAAAGCCATTTTAATTCCAGATAAATCTGCACCTAATAGTTCATCGGGCATTGATAAACTATCTAGGCCAGAAAATGGATCTATTCTGTTTAAATTAACTTGAGCTTGAAGTAGTAGGTAAGTATCCGAAACATTTCTTCCCATAGGACCTTGAACCGAAAAAGGGTTTAAGCCAACATAGGCTTCGGTAGTGGGAACAAGTCCAGGCGAAGGTCTAAAACCAGTAACACCACAAAAACCTGCTGGAGTTCTAAGGCTCCCTCCGTAATCACTTCCATTTGCCAATGGCATCATGTTTGTTGCTAATGCAGCTGCACTTCCACCTGAGGAGCCTGCTGGAGTTTTAGTATTATCAAATGGATTAGAAGTGGTGCCATAAACTCTATTTTTCGTGTTTCCTCCAGCTCCAAATTCTGGAGTGTTGGTTTTACAAAATATAATTGCACCTTCGTTTCTAATATCTTCAACTATAGTATCATCGCTTTTAGGTATTCTATCTTCATAAATTTTGGATCCAGAAGTTGAGCGTAAATTCTTTACTGTATTTAAATCTTTAATTCCAACTGGGAGACCATGTAGTATCCCAAGTTCTGATCCTGACATAACTTCGTCTTCAGCCTTTTTGGCCTGTTTTAATACGTCATTTTTGTCAATTGCTACAACCGCGTTTATTGAAGGATTGTGCTTTTCTATCTGTTCAATACAACTTGTAGTTAATTCAACCGGTGAAAGTTGCTTATTACCAATTAACTTTCTTGCTTCAGTAGCGTTTAGATCACATGGTCTTGTCATTTATTTACCTATCAAAAAGAAGATCACATTTTATTATAGTTTCGTAAAGTGAGAAACAACAAACTTGACATTATTTAAATATAATAATATTTGAATATTGAGAATGATTATCAAACAGTATATAATTTAACTTATGAATAATAAAGAAAAATTAAGAAATGCAGGACTTAGACCTACTAAACAAAGAATGATAGTAGCTGATATACTATTAAATGGTTTTAATCGACATTTTACCGCTGAAAATCTCCAAGATGAAATTAATTCATCTGGTAATTCTATGTCTATAGCTACTGTATATAACTGTTTAAAAAAATTTAAAAATTGTGGACTTATAAAACAAGTTGAAACTTCTAAAGATACAGCAATATTTGATACAAACACTGATTATCATCACCATTTTTTAAACGAAGAAACTGGCGAGTTAATAGATATTGAAAACGAAGAGATCAGTTTACGTAAGCTACCTGAAATCCCTCAAGGATATATAAACAACGGTATTGAAGTTATAATAAAATTAAAGAGACATAATTAAATTTTACTTTAAAACCGTTCTAAACTACTTGACATATATCTACACAATTCATATTTTAGATCAACAAATTCAATATATCTCTTGAGAAAGGATTCCTTATGGATGACATAGGTAAATGCCCAGTAATGCATGGTTCAGCCACTACAAACAGTGGTGTAAGCACATCAAATCGTGATTGGTGGCCCAATCAATTAAATCTAAGTATACTGCATCAAAATGATAAAAGATCAAATCCTATGAGTTTGGATTTTGATTACAGAGAAGAGTTTAAAAAACTTGACTATCAAGCATTGAAGAAAGATTTAAACGATTTAATGACTGATTCACAAGAATGGTGGCCAGCAGACTACGGTCATTATGGTCCTTTTTTTATTCGTATGACTTGGCATGCTGCTGGAACATACCGAACAAGTGATGGCCGCGGCGGTGGTGGGACTGGAGATCAGCGTTTTGCGCCACTAAACAGCTGGCCAGATAATGGTAACTTAGATAAAGCAAGACGACTATTATGGCCAATTAAACAAAAATATGGAAATAAAATTAGCTGGGCTGACTTGTTTATTTTGACTGGAAATGTCGCAATTGAATCGATGGGCGGTAAGACATTTGGTTTTAGTGGTGGACGTGCCGATATTTGGTCTCCACCTGAAGATATATATTGGGGCCAAGAAAATGAGTGGTTAGAAAATAAACGATATTCAGGTGATCGAGAATTAGAAATGCCTCTTGGTGCTGTTCAAATGGGATTAATTTATGTGAACCCTCAAGGTCCTGACGGTAATCCTGACCCATTAAAAAGTGCTAGAGATATTCGTGAAACTTTTGCAAGAATGGCTATGAATGATGAAGAGACAGTTGCTCTTACAGCAGGTGGTCATACTTTTGGTAAAGCTCATGGAGCATCTGATCCTGACAAATATGTTGGTGCAGAACCAGAGGGAGCTCCAATAGAGCAAATGGGATTTGGATGGCAAAACTCATTTGGTTCAGGCGTTGGAAGAGATACTATTACAAGTGGTATTGAAGGTGCGTGGACTGCTAATCCAACACAGTGGGACAATGGATATTTTGATCTTCTTTTGGGTTACGAATGGGAATTAGTTAAGAGCCCTGCAGGCGCTTATCAATGGCATCCTATTAACCCTAAACAAGAAGACTTAGCGCCAGATGCTCAAGATGGTTCTATAAAAGTAACAACCATGATGACAACTGCCGATATGGCGATGAGAGAAGATCCTTCTTACAAAGTGATTTCTAAAAGATTTCATGAGAACCCAGACCAATTTCAAGATGCTTTTGCTAGAGCTTGGTTTAAATTGTTACATCGTGATATGGGACCAAAAACTCGTTATTTAGGACCTGAAGTTCCTGAAGAGGAGTTAATTTGGCAAGATCCAGTTCCTGCCGGCAATAAAGATTATGATATTGAGGCTGTTAAATCGCTTATTTCATCAAGTGGATTATCTACTAAAGAAATGGTTGAGACTGCTTGGGCAAGTGCTTCTACATATAGAGGTACAGACATGCGTGGTGGAGCAAATGGAGCCCGCATACGTCTTGAGCCACAAATAAGTTGGGAAGTAAATAAGCCAAATGAGCTATCTAAAATTTTAGACATTTATTCTGGTATCTCAGATAATACAGGCGCTTCTATTGCTGATATAATTGTTTTAGCTGGAAATGTAGGAATTGAAAAAGCTTCTGGACAAAGTCTTGAGTTTATTCCTGGAAGAGGTGATGCAACTCAGGAAAATACCGATGTTGACTCTTTTGCAGTTTTAGAGCCAGTAGTAGACGGTTTCAGAAACTTTCAAAAGGAAGATTATGGTGTAAGTCCTGAAGAGATGCTTTTAGATAGAGCTCAGATCATGGGTCTTACAGCTCCTGAAATGACAGTTCTAATTGGTGGGATGAGATCCCTAGGCATTAGTACTAACGGCCAAGGTGTATTTTCAGAGCCAACAGGTAAATTGTCAAATGACTTCTTCCTAAAACTTCTTGATATGGGTATTGAATGGAAGCCAGTTAACAATAATTCTTATCAAGGTGTAAATAGATCAACAGGCGAAAAAATCAGTTCTGCTACACGTGTAGATTTGGCATTTGGTTCAAATTCTCAATTAAGGGCAATAGCAGAAGTTTATGCATGTAGTGACTCACATGACAAATTTATTAGGGACTTCATATCTGCTTGGAATAAAGTTATGAACTCAGACAGATTTGATTTGATATAAAAATAATTAACTAAAAATTAAATTAGGCGGTTTTAACCGCCTTTTTTTATGAGCGAGGGTGTATTGCTTTGTGTAACTTTAGTAATTCGCTTTCATTGACGTCAGTATATCTTTGAGTTGTCGAAAGACTTGAATGGCCCAAAAGCTGTTGAATAGCTCTTAGATCTGCTCCACCAGACAGTAAATGAGTTGCAAATGCATGTCGAAGTGCATGTGGAGTAGTATGAGATGGTAAGCCTAATTCATACCTTAAATTTTCAACTCTCCTTTGAATAATTCTTGGAGAAAGTTCTCCACCTCTTTTTCCAAGGAACAGTGGTTCATCTTCTTTTACATCATATGGGCACAGGTCAAGGTATTCCTTAACACCCTCACAGATTATAGGTAACAAGGGTACATCTCTATATTTGTTACCTTTTCCCTTTACTCTCAACCAGTCACTTTTTGGAGCTTCTTTCTTTTTAAGAGATAATGCTTCGCTTATTCTAAGACCTGAACCATATAATAATAACATTACAGCTCTATCTCGAAGGTTAATCCATTGGTCATTTTCATTATCCATTAGAGATACAAAAGCTTTAGCGACAAGATCCGAATCAATGGATTTAGGATAACTTCTTTTAAGTTTTGGGCTTTTGAAAATAGATATATCAAGAGATAAAATAACTTTATCTTTCAATAAGAATTTAAAAAAATTTTTTAAACTAGATACTTTTCTTGCAACTGTCGGTCTTGATAACTCTCGTTCTGACAATACTGACAAGAATTCTCTTAAAATATACTTATCTGGAGACAAAAAGTCATGATTTCTATCAGTACAAAACTTTAAAAATTCTAATACATCACGTTTATAGGCATCTAGAGTATGCACCCCATACCCTCTAATATTTTCTAAATATTTAATCCAAGGTAAAACAAGATTATTTTTTGTATTTAAGATATTATTTTGTTTTATAGTATCCATAAATCAACTTATAAAATTGATTGACCTGTTTTTTTCCAGTCAGACAAGAAATCTGCTAGACCCTTATCGGTAAGTGGATGATTGTACATGGCTTTTAAAAACTTTGGTGGAATGGTTGCAACATCTACACCTAATTTTGCTGAGTCTATAATATCTTGTACACTTCTTATTGAGGCAGCAAGAACCTTTGTCTCAAATCCATGAATATCATAAATTTCAGTTATCTCTGAAATTAAGTTCATACCATCTGCACCTATATCATCTAGTCTTCCAATAAAAGGTGATATGAAAGAAGCACCTGCTTTTGCTGCTAAAAGTGCTTGAGCGGAACTGAAACATAGGGTTACATTTACCATAATACCATCATCTGAAAATGCTTTGCATGCTCTAAGACCATCAAAAGTTAGAGGTACTTTGATGGCAACATTTTGAGCAATTGCAGACAATTTTTTACCTTCTAATATCATGTTATCAAAATCGGTTGCTGTAACTTCTGCACTTACGGGTCCTGATACCTCATTACAAATTTCTTCAATGGTTTCAATGATACTTCGTCCAGATTTAGCTATTAAAGAGGGATTTGTTGTAACTCCGTCAATTAATCCAGTAACATTTAACGATTTTATTTCATCAATTTCAGCAGTATCTATGAATAATTCCATCTTTTATCCTTTATGGGTTTTTATAATTAAAAAAACTAATATTTCATTAAACATATTTTATAATACATTATGTAAATAATGATAACTATATTTAGCTTTAAAATAATTTCATAAAGATGATTAATGAAAAATATTAAATCAAATGAAGTTGCTGTTCTTGTAAGTGGTCCATTTAATGAACCATTTGATTATTCAGTTGAAAGTAAAAAAGATGGTGTCTGCGTAGGGCAAGTTGTGTTAGTTCCTTTTGGAAAAAGAAAAAGCGTTGGAATTATTGTTGGTGAGGGTACAAAAACTATACCTAAGGAAAAGTTAAAAAGAATTGAAGAAATATATGAAATGAATCCTATACCCCAACCTTCTATAGAGTTAATTAATTTTTTAGCAAATTGGTATTGTGTATATAAAGGGTTAGTACTTAAGATGGTTTTATCTCCGGTCGAGGCAATAACATCTACAGAATATAAGAAAGTATATAAAAGCAAATTTCAAGATAGTGACGAAATTAAAACAATTAATGAATATAAAATCACGTCTAAAAGGAAACTTATTTTAGATTTTTTATTTAAATCAAAACAAGCTGTATTCCAAGAGGATCTGATAGACAATACTGGTGTTTCTAAATCAATTATAAAAGATATGACTAAAAAAAATCTTATTGTTGAAGAGTTGGTAAAAAAGCAAGCCTATTCAAACTTAAAAGTTCCTAATCATAACAAAATAAAATTTGAAATTAACAAATTATTAAATTCAGAACAAAAAAATGCAGTTGAAAAAATTAATGTCTCAATAAAGAAAAAGAAACCAGATTGTTTTTTGCTGGATGGTGTTCCTGGTTCTGGTAAGACTGAGACTTATTTTCAAACAGTTAAAACTTGTTTAGATGAAGGTAAGCAAATTTTAATTTTGCTTCCAGAAATATCTTTAACACCAGACTGGGAAAAAAGATTTTACCAAAGTTTTTCTTTTGCGCCTTTAGTCTGGCATTCTGGAATAACAAAAACAAATAAGAAACAAATTTGGTTATCCGCGTTAAATAGTTCAGCTGGGGTTATTGTAGGCGCAAGATCTGCATTAATGCTTCCTATTCAAAATCTTGGTTTAATTATTGTTGATGAAGAGCATGACCCAGCGTTTAAACAGGAAGAAGGTGTAAGATATAACGCTAGAGATATGGCAATCTATAAAGCTATCAAATCTTCTGTACCGATAGTTTTAGCATCTGCCACACCTTCGTTAGAAACTTACTATAATATGAAAATAGGTAAATATATTCACTTAACCTTACCAAAGAGAGCAACTGGAGCGGCTTTACCTGATATAAGACTTATTGATTTAAAGGCTAATACTCCTGAGCGAGGTAAATGGATATCTTCAGTATTAACAAAGGAAATAAAATCTAAATTAGATAATAGAGAACAAAGTCTACTATTTTTAAATAGAAGAGGTTATGCACCATTAACTATTTGCAACTCTTGTGGCAATAAAATTAAATGTGTTAATTGTGAAACATGGTTAGTTGAACACAGATCACAACATACATTGGTTTGTCACCATTGTGGTTATACAAAAAGGATTTCTAATACTTGCGATATATGTGGCACTGAAGGGCAAATAAAAGCATGTGGACCAGGAGTTGAGCGCATTGAGGAAGAAATAAATCAATTATTCCCTGAAGCTAAATTAATGGTACTTTCAAGTGATACTATGAAAAGTCAAAAAACATTAGTAAAGACACTTGAAAAGATAAAAAATAACAAAGTAGATATTATTATAGGTACTCAGATGATTGCCAAAGGGCATGATTTTCCGGATTTAAAATTAGTTGGAATTATAGACAGTGATGTAGGCTTATCTGGTGGTGATTTACGGGCGTCAGAAAGAAGTTTTCAACTTTTACAACAAGTATCAGGTAGATCTGGTAGACACTCAAGAGATGAACAGGACAAAGGTGTAGTTTTTCTTCAAACATACGATAATGAAAATCCAATAATTAGGGCAATCGCCAAAAATAATCGAGATGATTTTTTTGAAAAAGAACTTTCATCAAGGAAAAACGCTAATATGCCTCCTTATGGGAGATTGGCAGCCATAATTTTATCTTCTAAATATGAAAGAAAATTAGACAGTTTTGCATCGGAATTATTAAGACTAGCGCCATTCTTTAAAAATGTTAAGATTTTTGGGCCAGCTCCAGCTCCTTTATATTTTTTAAGGGGAAAATACAGACGAAGATTTTTAATCAAATCAGAAAAAACAGTTAATATTCAAGATGTCCTTTTGAATTGGACAAATAAAATTAAAACTCCGCATAATGTTAAGTTGACTATAGATATTGACCCTTTTTCCTTTATGTAAAATTAATTTAATATGACTACCTTGTTGCTTGCATTGAGATCAATGCTGTGTTAGCTATCCTTATATTTTTATTTTAAATATAAGGAAATATTAAGATGAGCGGATCATCTGGATTATCAGGTAGATATGCTAAAGCTTTACATGAGTTAGCTACAGAAAAAAAAATTATATCTAAAATAGTTAAAGATTTTGAATCATTAAAAGGAACACTAAAAAGTAATGATTTATTTCAGAATATGATTAAATCACCTGCTGTAACTAAAGCTAATAAACTATCTTCTATTGTTAAAATTTTAAAAAAGGCAAAGGCTGACAGCTTAACTATTAAATTTTGTGGTACTTTAGCTAATAATGGTCGTTTGATTTTAATACATGAAATAATAGATGTTTTCTTATCTGAAGTATCTAGAAGCAATGGTGAAGTTCAGGCTGAAGTTACTTCATCTTTTGAATTAGATAAAGCACAACAAAGTAAAGTAGAATCGGCGATATCTGAAGCTACCGGGGTCAAAAAAATAGTTTTGTCAACAAAAGTTGATGAAACTTTAATTGGAGGACTTATAGTCAAAATTGGCTCAAAAATGATCGATAACTCGATTAAAACTAAACTTAATAGACTTGAAATAGCCATGAGAGGTACAAATTAATGGATATTCGTGCAGCAGAAATATCAACAATATTAAAAGATCAAATTGAAAACTTTGGAGCAGAAGCTGAAGTGACAGAAGTAGGTATAGTTTTATCTGTTGGTGACGGAATAGCGAGAGTTCATGGTCTAGATCAAGTTCAAGCAGGTGAAATGGTGGAGTTCCCTGGTGGCATTGCTGGAATGGCTTTGAACTTAGAAAGAGATAACGTGGGTGTTGTTATCTTTGGAAGTGATAAGACTATTAAAGAAGGTGATGTTGTAAAGCGAACAGGTTCTATTGTTGATGTTCCTATCGGCAAAGGACTTCTTGGGAGGGTGGTTGATGCATTAGGTAATCCCATTGATGGAAAAGGTGCATTAAAAAATGTTAAAAAGACAAGAGTTGAGTCAAAGGCTCCTGGTATTATGCCAAGAGAATCAGTCAGTGAACCAATGCAGACTGGACTTAAGGCCATAGATTCATTAATTCCTGTTGGTAGAGGACAAAGAGAACTTATTATTGGTGACAGACAAACAGGCAAGACAGCTATAGCAATAGATACCTTTTTAAATCAGAAAAGTACTAATGATAAGGCAGGTAAAGACGATACTAAAAAATTATTTTGTATATACGTAGCTGTTGGCCAAAAGAGATCAACTGTAGCTCAAATTGTTAAAACTTTAGAGGAAAGAGGAGCCCTAGAATATTCAATTGTGGTAGCAGCTACTGCCTCAGACCCTGCACCAATGCAATTTCTAGCACCTTATTCAGCAGCTGCTATGGGTGAGTTTTTCAGAGATAATGGAATGCATGCAGTTGTTGTATACGATGATTTATCTAAACAAGCCGTTGCATATAGACAAATGTCACTTCTTTTAAGGAGACCTCCAGGAAGAGAAGCTTATCCTGGTGACGTATTTTATTTACATTCTCGTTTATTAGAAAGGGCTGCTAAATTAAATGGAGATAATGGGTCTGGTAGTTTAACAGCACTCCCAATAATAGAAACGCAGGGAGGAGATGTTTCTGCTTTTATACCAACTAATGTTATCTCAATTACAGATGGTCAAATATTTTTAGAAACTGAATTGTTTTATAAAGGTATTAGACCGGCTGTGAATGTAGGTTTATCAGTTTCAAGAGTTGGATCTGCTGCACAAATAAAAGCTATGAAACAAGTAGCAGGAACCATTAAGTTAGATCTTGCTCAATACAGAGAAATGGCTGCATTTGCTCAATTTGCTTCTGATATGGACGCTTCTACTAGACAACTTTTATCTAGAGGTGAAAGATTAACTGAATTATTAAAGCAATCACAATATTCACCAATGGAGATTGAAGAGCAAGTAGCTGTGATATTTGCAGGTGTTAAGGGTTATTTAGATCAAATTCCTACACAAAAGATAGGTGAGTTCGAACAAGCTCTTCTGCAAAAATTAAATACTAAAGGTTCTAAGGTTTTAGATTCAATTAGAAAAGATAAAGCAATTTCAGATGATACAGAAAAATCTCTTAAAGATATTCTAGATCAGTTAGTAAAGAATTTTTCTTAATTATCGTGTCAATGCAAAAGGAATAGGTTAAAATGCCTTCTTTAAAAGACCTTAAAAATAGGATTGGTTCCGTAAAGTCCACGCAAAAAATAACATCTGCCATGAAAATGGTAGCAGCTGCAAAATTGAGGAAGGCACAAGAACAAGCTTTAGCCTCCAGACCCTACACGTCTCATATGGATAATATAGTTTCTAAAATTGCATCTAAGGCTTCCGGAAGTTCAATAGATCTTCTGGCTGGAAAACCAGAAAATAAAACTCATTTGTTAGTAGTTTTTTCTGCAGATAGAGGTTTATGTGGTGGTTTCAACGGCTCAATTACAAGAACTGTTAGATCTGAGGTAAAAAAATTAAAAGATGACGGAATAGAAGTTAAATTACTTATGGTTGGTAAAAAATCAGCTGATGCGCTTAATAGGGATTTTGGTGAACTCTTTGTTGAAAAAATAGATGGTAAATCAGCAAAGCCAAATTACTCTGATGCTGAAGTTTTAGCAAAAAAAATCATAGATTTATTTGAGAATGGACAATTTGGAGTTTGTAAAGTTATTTATAACAAATTTGTTTCAGCCATTACACAAGACGTTACTTTTAAATCTCTTATACCAGTTGAAGTTAAACAAAATGAGATAGAACAAGATAATTCTAGTTCTATTTACGATTTTGAACCAGGTGAAGAAGAGATTTTAAATGATTTATTACCACGCAATTTAGCCACCCAGTTATTTAGCTCTCAGATAGAGAGTGCAGCAAGCGAATTAGCCGCAAGAATGACAGCAATGGATAATGCGACTAGAAATGCAGGTGACATGATAGATAATCTAACACTTCAATACAATAGAACAAGACAAGCGGTCATTACGAAAGAACTAATAGAAATTATATCAGGCGCGGAAGCTTTATAATACAAAATAAATGGAGAAAAAATATGGCTAAAATACCATCTGCCAAACAAAATGGTAAAATATCACAAGTTATTGGAGCTGTGGTAGACGTTGAGTTTGATTCTGATCTTCCTTTGATCTTAGACGCTTTACAAGTTGATAATAGTGGGCAAAAATTAATTTTGGAAGTTGCACAACATCTTGGAGAAAATGAGGTCAGAACTATCGCTATGGACAGTACTGACGGTTTGGTTCGTGGAATGGAAGTTATTAAGACTGGGGCACCTATAACAGTACCTGTTGGACCAGAAACCTTAGGAAGAATTCTTAATGTGATAGGTGATCCTGTAGATGACGGAAAGCCGGTCAAATCAAAAACTTCTTTACCAATTCACAGGGACGCACCAGAGTATGTTAACCAGTCAACATCTGCAGATATTTTGGTTACAGGTATAAAAGTTGTGGACCTTTTAGCACCATACGCAAAAGGTGGAAAAATTGGTCTCTTTGGAGGAGCTGGTGTTGGTAAAACTGTTTTAATTATGGAGCTTATCAACAACGTAGCTAAGGCTCACGGTGGATACTCTGTTTTTGCGGGTGTTGGAGAAAGAACTAGAGAAGGTAACGACCTTTTTCACGAAATGGTAGAATCTGGTGTTATTGTTCCAGATGGTCCTGGATCAAAAGCCGCATTAGTTTATGGACAAATGAACGAGCCTCCAGGAGCTAGAGCAAGAGTAGCTTTAACAGGATTGACTTTAGCAGAATATTTTAGAGACCAAGAGGGTCAAGATGTTCTTTTCTTTGTTGATAATATTTTTAGATTTACTCAAGCTGGATCTGAAGTTTCTGCATTATTAGGTAGAATACCATCAGCTGTTGGATATCAACCAACATTAGCGACTGATATGGGTGCTTTACAAGAAAGAATTACTACGACAACAAAAGGGTCTATAACTTCTGTACAAGCTATTTATGTTCCAGCAGATGATTTAACTGATCCTGCACCAGCTACATCGTTTGCACACTTGGATGCTACAACAGTTTTATCAAGGCAAATTGCTGAAATAGGGATTTATCCAGCAGTTGATCCACTTGATTCTACTTCTAGAATGTTAGACCCAAGAATCGTTGGTGATGAGCATTATGCTGTTGCAAGAAAAGTACAAGAAGTTCTTCAGCAATATAAGTCACTGCAAGATATTATTGCTATTTTAGGAATGGATGAATTATCTGAAGAAGATAAATTAGTTGTAAATAGAGCCAGAAAAATACAAAGATTCTTATCTCAACCATTTCATGTTGCAGAAGTATTTACCGGTTCACCAGGTGTATTAGTGCCTTTAGAAGATACCATAAAAGGTTTTAAAGGAATTGCTGATGGTGATTATGATGACTTACCTGAGGCAGCTTTTTATATGGTAGGTACTATTGAGGAAGCAATGGAAAAAGCTAAGAAGTTAGCTAAAGACGCTGCTTAGTCCATTTTAATTATTTGAGATGAGGTTATTATGTCAGACACAACTAATTTAGAAATAGTAACTCCATCAATGGTACTTGTTTCTGAACCAGTTGATATGGTTGTCATACCAGGATCTGATGGTCAAATAGGTGCCCTACCAAGACATTCTAAAGTAATGTCCACTCTTGAAAGGGGCGTTATAGATATTTATAATGACAGTAAAGTTACATCACGTATTATGATTGATGGAGGTATTGCTGAAATCAATGAAACATCAGTTGTTATACTTGCCGAAAGAGCTGAAAAAATTGATAAAGCTAATAAACAAATGCTTGAAGAACGTCTTCTTGCTTTTAAATCTCAAGAAAATCATGAAGATAAAAGTGTCTCAGATCTAGCTAATAAAAATTCCTCTTTTATTAAGGCTGTATTAGAAAATATTGGCTAGTTTATTTTGATAACACAGTCTCTACCTTAGCACTAATACACAAAAGTTTTTCGTCATTTTTTGTGGTACCATTCAACATAATGCCGATAGGTTTATCATCTTTTGAATATGGTAGTGAAATACTACAGCCATTCATGTAGTTGGCTAAGGTTGTGTTTCTTAATGAAATTAAATTAACTTCATCATAATATGGTTCATTTTTACAATCCTCAAGTAAAGGTGGATATATGGTCACTGTTGGTAAAAGTAAAAAATTATTCTTCAAAAAATTATTAAATTCTTTAATTAATTTTTTTCTTATATTAAGTAATAAATTATACTCAACTGCCAACACATCATTTGCTCTATCCATACGTCTAAGAATATTAGGATCCATCAAATGTTTTTTGTCATTGTATGCCTCAAAATATTCAGTTTGAGATTCTACGGCTGCAAACTGCCATAAAGGTACCTTCTTGTATAAGTCTAGGGCCGGCACATGTATTTCAATTACATTAAAAGCATTTTCAGCTAATTTCTGTTTTGCAGTATCAAAAGAAGATTTTATTTGAGGTTCAATATCTTCAAATCCAAAATTTGTAGGGATGATAAGATCTGCTTCTTTGTCATATAAATTTGTCTTTTTAATATTGGTCTTGTTTTTCATTACTTCATAACCAACCCTACATAGCTCAACGTTTTTTGCCATTAATCCAACACTATCTAAGCTAGATGAAAGAGCAAGAACGCCCTTCCTAGAAATTACGTCTTGAGTTGGTTTGAACCCAGTTATTCCTGTAAAAGCGGCAGGTATTCTTGTCGATCCACCTGTATCTGTACCAATTGTAATATCTGATATATCAAGGGATATTGATACAGCTCCTCCAGATGTTGATCCTCCGGGTATAGCTCCTTTATATATTGGGTTTAAAGGAGTTCCATAATGTGGATTTATACCTAGACCAGAGTAAGCTAATTCTGTCATGTTGGTATGACCAATAAGCAACCCACCGGCTGTCCTAATTAGTGAGACACATTCAGCATCTTTAAGACATATTTCAGGATTAAGAAATTTTGATCCACCTCTTGTTTTGTATCCTTTGACATCAAATAAGTCTTTAACAGATATGATTAAACCTTTTAACGAACCATTTTTAAGCTGATTTATTTCATTTAATTGTAACTGAAAATCTTCTTCGAAAAGTTCAGTAAAAATATTTTCAAATTTTTCTGGATTACTTTGTATTTTAGTTAAAATAGAAAAAACATTGTCAATAAGTATTTCAGAGTTAAATTCTTTTTCTTTCATTATAATCCTGTAGAAATAAAATTATTCAACACTGGAATAAATATTTTGTTAATTTTTTGATATACATCTTTCTTAAAAGCAATAGCTTTCTTAGGTAAAAGTTTTGGATTAAGCCAAAGCCAATTTTTAAATTCTGGATGGTTAGTATTAATATTTATTTCTTCATCTTTTCCAGAAAAATAAAATAATAGCCATCTTTGTGTTTGACCTCTATATTTACCTTCCCATAAATTATCAGCTAAAGGTAAGGGAATGTCGTAATTTAACCACTCTGGATATTCACTGACAAATTCTACATTGCTTATACTAGTTTCTTCTCTTAATTCTCTATAGCCGGCTTCTATTGGAAGTTCACCTTCATCTATTCCTCCCTGAGGCAACTGCCATGCCTCGGCTTTATTATCAAGACGCTGACCACAGAAAACATTTCCGTCTTTATTGAAAACCATAAGCCCAACACATGATCGATAAGGTCGTTCTAATAGTGGGATATTATTTTTATTTATGCTCAATTTTTAGCATTACTCACTTTATTTAAAATTGATTTCTTATTTATTGTTGCTGTTGAAGTGTTTTTAATATTGTTACTAAAAAGATTAATACCTCTTATAAGATCAACTGCTCTGGAAATCTGGTTGTCTTGAAGAAGTTTTTCTACAGGACTTAATTCTATTACATTTTCTTTTTTCTTTTCATTGGACTTATCTTTTTTATCTAATGCACCCCTTAAATTCTCTTCTCGTCTGTTTTCTAAACTTTTGTTTGTTGGCTCAGTTATTCCTGCTTCAACAATAATATCAGGCTCAATACCTTTAGCTTGAATGGAAATACCACTGGGCGTATAATATCTTGCGGTTGTAAGTCTCATAGCCCCATTTCCTGCGAGTGGTATTATAGATTGAACGGATCCCTTACCAAAACTTCTTGTTCCTACTATTATAGCTCTAGAGTGGTCTTTAAGAGCTCCTGCTACAATTTCACTTGCTGATGCAGAACCACTATTTATTAAGACTATCAGTGGTTTACCATCTATAATATCTCCTTTTTTTGCAAATATCCTTGAAGTATCATCGTCCTTTCTACCTTGTGTGGAGACTATTTCTCCTTGATTAAGAAAAGAGTCAGTGACTGATATAGATTGATTTAGAAGCCCTCCGGGATTATTCCTTAAGTCCAGTATAAGGCCTTGAAATTTGTCTCCAGTTTCTTTTTTTATCTCATTTATAGACTTTTCCATACCAGAAGTAGTTGTATCTGAAAAAGTAGTTAAACGGACATATGCTATGTTTTTGATAATGTTATGTCTGACAGATCTAATCTTAATAACGTCTCTTACTATTTCAATTTCAAAAGGATCTTTTTTATCACGAACGACTGTTATTATAACTTTGCTCCCAATTGGTCCACGAAGTTGGGACACAGCTTCATTTATAGATAGGCCTCTAATTGATTCACCGTTAATACCAATTATTAAATCACCTGATTTCATACCCGCGTTTGCTGCAGGGGTATCGTCTATAGGTGACACTACTTTAACAACACCATCTTCCATAGTAATTTCTATACCTAAACCGCCAAAAGTACCCTTGGTTTTTACTTGCATATCTTTATAAGATTCAGGACTTAAATATGATGAGTGTGGGTCAAGGGATTGCAACATTCCTGAAATAGCAGACTCGATAAGCTTTTTATCAGTAACTTCTTCA
>QBZG01000001.1 GCA_003282435.1 SAR116 cluster bacterium AG-335-B03 | reverse complement strand
GACTTAAACGCCGACGGTCTAAAAAAAGTAGCTAAAGAAACAGATGCTAAATATTTCGTTGGAGATGTTTCAAACGAAGAAGAAATGAAAAAAGCAATTGAAGATTTTGATGGCATTAATTGCTTAGTTAATTGTGCCGGAATAGCTGTTGGTGCTAAAGTTGTATCCAGTAGAGGAATGCATGATTTAAGTTTGTTTGAAAAAGTTCTCAAAGTAAATTTAATTGGTAGCTTTAATATGCTTAGGTTGTGCGCTGACAAAATGCAGGCTAATCAACCTGACCACGAAGGTGAAAAAGGTGTCGTTATAAATACAGCTTCAGTTGCAGCTTACGATGGACAAGTGGGACAAGCAGCCTACTCAGCTTCAAAAGGTGGTATTGTTGGAATGACTTTACCTATTGCAAGAGAGTTGGCCTCAAATGGTATAAGAGTTAATACAATTGCTCCTGGTTTATTTGCCACCGCTATGTTGTCAGGCATGAGTGATGAAGTACAAAAAAGCTTAATCGCAACTACTGTTTTCCCAAAACGTCTAGGTACACCCCTAGAATATGCGATGTTAGTCGAAAGTGTTTTAACTAATGTATTATTAAATGGTGAAACAATCAGACTTGATGGGTCGGTTCGTTTAGCTCCTAGATAAAAGCATTTTAAGTAAATTTCATTAATGATATTAAAGCCAAAATATTTTGAAGATTTTGAAGTCGGTTTAACCTTTGAGTCTGAACCCTCTTTCATTTCTAAAGAAGAAATTATTGATTTTGCTTCAAAATACGATCCTCAATCTTTTCATTTAGATGAAAAAGCAGCAAATAATGGTCCATTTGGCCAACTTACTTCAAGTGGCTTCATGACTTTAGGTAAATCTTTTACACAAATATTTGAAATGGGAGTTTATGACGGAACAAGTATGGGAGCTTGGGGTATTGACGATTTAAGATGGACAAAACCCGTATATCCAGGTGACTATTTGAAAACAAAAATAGAAGTCCTGGAAGCAAAAAAATCAACTAAAAATCCAAAACGAGGTACTGCTAGGTTAAAACATACTGTTACTAATCAAAATAATGAAATTGTTATGACTTGGATATCTAATCAAATGCTAAGAACTAAAAGATAATTAAAAGCCTTTTATAAAAAAGCTTTCATAGCAGCTATTAAAGCAACTCCATAAATTACCATAAATATTAATAATGTATTGATTGAGAACCCCTTCATAAATGAGGCTTTAGCTAATTGTGAAGCTTGAAATATTAAATCTGGCCAGGTATAGGACACAAAGTCCCCCTGGGTAAAAATAACTTTAATTTTTCCATCGGCATCCACTACAGGTAATCTTCTAAACCTATCATTTGACATTATCCTCAACCAATCAACCACATCATCATTCTCATTGGCAACCCTTGGATTGAGGGTCATTATATCCTCTAATTTAGTTGTTTTTGGAGACATATTGTTATTTACCAATTTCTTTACAATATCTCGTTCAGTCACAATTCCGACAACTTTATCTTTACTATCTACAATTACAACTGAACCATAATTTTTATCAGCCATAACAGCAATTGCTTGGGATACTTTTTCTTTACCTAAAAAAGTAACTGGTTTTGGTTTAGTTTTAAATTCTGGTCTATCTACTAGACGACCACCTCTGCGAGTTTCCAATTTTAACCTCTTATATTTTATTCGGATTTTTATCTCAATATAATACTTATTATAATATAGACAAGTTAAAGAAATATTACTTTATATAAAAATTTTAAGTGTTATGGGTTATCCAACCCGAATAACCCTCATCCATACTAAAAACATTTTTAAATCCATGATGACTAAAAAAATTTGCAGCAGATTGACTTGAATGACCATGATAACAGTAAATCAAAATTGTTTCATTTTTATCTTTATCTTGGAGAAATTTATCGATATTTAAATCTTCAACATGAATAGCCTTTTCAATATGACCTTTTAAAAATGAGTTGTGATCTCTTATATCAATTAAGATTAAATCATCATTTTTAATAAGATTTTTTGCTTCTTTTATAGAAATGCATTCGAAAGACACTTGTTTACAAGGCCTCTATAATTACTGCTATTCCTTGACCTCCACCAATACACATAGTTGCAAGACCATATTTACCTTTACGCTTTCTTAATTCATAAACAAGTTTTGTCATAATTATTGCTCCCGTTGCGCCTACTGGATGACCTAGGGCAATTGCACCGCCATTCACATTTACAATTTCAGGGTCTAGGCCTAATTGTTTATTAACAGCACATGCTTGAGCTGCAAATGCTTCATTTGATTCAATTAAATCTAAATCTGATATATTTAACCCTGCTTTGTTTAATGCCATTTTTGAAGCTGGAACTGGTCCCATACCCATTTCATCAGGGTCAACACCACCAAATCCGTACGAAACAATCCTGGCTAATGGCGTACCTTTTTTTGCCTTATCTTCATTAGCAAGGATCAAGGCTGATGCACCATCATTAATTCCAGAAGCATTACCAGCTGTAACCACTCCATCTTTTTTAAAAGCCGTTCTCAGACTAGATAAAGTATCTATGCTAGTATCTGGCTTTGGATGTTCATCTGTTTCAAAAATTTCAATTCCTTTTCTAGTTTTTATTTCAATTGGTAATATTTGCTCTTTAAAAGATCCATTATCAATTGCCTTGCTAGCCCTTTGTTGACTACTTAAAGCAAATTGATCTTGCATGTCTCTACTAATTTGATATCTGCTTGATATATTTTCAGCCGTAATACCCATATGACCATGACCAAATGGATCATGTAATGCACCGAGCATCATATCATGAACTTTTCCGTCTCCCATTCTTGATCCCCAACGAAACCCTTCTACGATATGTGCCCCATTAGACATAACTTCTACACCCCCAGCTATTGATATTTTCGCATCTCCTAATATTAATAGTTGAATAGCACTTACAATAGCCTGAAGTCCTGAGCCACAAAGTCTATTTACTGTTAACGCAGCGGATTCTTTACTCATACCAGCTTGAAGAGCTATAACTCTACTTACGTACATATCTCTCGGCTCAGTATGAATTACATTCCCAAAAACAGCGTGTTCAACCTCGTCAGCATCATACCCAGATCTTGCAATTGCATCTTTAGCGACCAAAGTACCCAGATCTACCGGGCAAAAACTCTTCAGTGTACCCCCAAATCCACCAATTGCAGATCTGTTTGCAGACATTATATACACATCATTCATAATACTTTCCTCCAAGATAATCTCTATTCTAATTTGTTAAAACTAAATCTAAATTTCCTAACACTTCAAAAAATTTATTAACTCTACCTTCATCAACATCCTTAATATTAGACGGTTGCCAGTTTGGTTTTCTGTCTTTATCAACGAGCATTGATCTAACACCCTCAAAAAAATCACCAATCTCCAGACAACGCTGAACCATTCTATATTCCATTATCAATTCATCCTTTAGAGTCATTTTACTAGCATCTCTAATTTGCTTTAAAGAAATTTTTAATGATGTAGGTGATTTATGTTTTAATTCTTCGAATTGAGCATTTAAGAATTCATTTCCAGTTATTGAGAGAGATTCACATTTTTCAAAAATTTGTTCAATTGTATCAAATGAAAATGCATCCTTAATAATATTTTCATTTGTTATTAAGACACTGTCTTCTGAATTTGGATTTGAAGAGAGGCTATTAATTATACTATCAACTTTGTCATTAGTACTTGGTGAAGAAGAAATTAACATTTTTTTTAAATTTCCTATTTCACTTGAAGAAACATAGTGAGTTATGAGCTTAAGTTTCATAAGATCATATGCTTTAATTCTTGCCCCAACTAGAGACAGCCAAGCTCCTATTCCTTTATCCAACTGACCTAACAACCATCCACCTCCCACATCAGGAAACAAACCAATAGCTGTTTCAGGCATTGCAAACATAGTCTTTTCAGATGCTACAACGTGACTTCCGTGCATTGATACTCCTACTCCACCACCCATGGTGTATCCATTTATTAATGATATAAATGGTTTTTTAAAATTACTAATTTTAAAATTTAAAGTGTATTCATCATAAAAAAATGACTGGGATAAGTTAGTGGGTGGGCCTCCATCTTCTAAGACTTCTTTTCTTAATTTAATAACATCACCACCTGCACAAAATGATTTATCACCTGCTCCCTCAATGATTATACAATTTATGTGTTCACTTATTTCCCAAGAGTTTAGATATTTATTTATTTTTTGAACCATTGGATAAGTTAGGGCATTCAATCTATCTGGCCTGTTTAAGGTTATTATTCCAATCCCATTTTCTTCAGTAAATATAACTTCTTCTGACATTGTTAATTTATCCTTTATTAATTTAATTACTTTTTAAGTCTCTTGAAATAATTACTCTCATTATTTCATTTGTTCCTTCTAATATCTGATGCACCCTTAAATCTCTTACTAGTCTCTCTAAAGGAAAGTCTTTTAAATACCCATAACCACCATGAATTTGGAGTGCCATATCACATATTTCAGAACAAATATCAGTTGCATATCTTTTGGCCATAGCGCAAAGTTTAGTAGCTTTACTATCATGAGTATCAAGACTACGCGCAGCTCTTAAAACCATTAATCTAGCTGCTTCTAATTCGGTTGCCATATCTGCTAACTTGAATTGAGTTACTTGAAATTGATCAATAGATTTTCCAAATTGCTTCCTTTCTGCCGAGTAGCTAATTGATGCTTCTAAAGCTGCTCTTGCTCCACCCAATGAACAAGCTGCAATATTCACTCTACCTCCATCAAGACCTTTCATTGCTATTTTAAATCCATCTCCCTCATTCCCAACTAAGTTATCAATTGGAATTTCACAATTATCAAAATTAACCATGGATGTATGCTGACTATTCCATCCCATTTTTTTTTCTTGTTTTCCAAATGATAAACCTTTTGTTCCTTTTTCTACTAGCAGACAAGAAACTCCATTTGCTCCTTCTTCACCTGTACGGCACATGACAGCAAAAACATCACTAGTAGGACCACCCGATATAAAACTTTTGGACCCATTTAATATATAGTGACTGTTCCCTTTTTTCGAGGCACTCGTTTTTAAAGCCACAGCATCTGATCCAGAACCTGGTTCAGTTAAACAGTAACTAGACATAATTTCCATTGTAGATAATTTATTTATAAATCTTTCTTTTATAGCATCTGATCCATGCGCATCTATCATCCATGTTACCATATTGTGTATCGATATATATGCAGCCGTAGAGACGCACCCTCTTGATAGTTCTTCAAATATAATCGCAGCATCTAATCTACTTAGACCCGAACCTCCATGTGATTCGTTCACATATATTGCTGCCAAACCTAGCTCAGCAGCTTTTTTTAATGTCTCTACTGGAAATATCTCGTTTTGATCCCAATCAGCAGCATAAGGCATAAGCTCAGTTTCAGAAAAACCCTTTGCCATATCTTTTATAGCTAATTGGTCTTCGTTGTATTCAAAATTCATTTTTCTACCTCTTAACTTCCATATCAAATAGATATTATATTTAATTTGAGTTCAAGATTATTTCTGATGCTTTTTCAGCAATCATCAGTGTTGGGGCATTCGTGTTGCCAGAAGTAATAGTAGGCATAATAGACGCATCTGCAATTCTTAACCCCTCTACACCCCTAACTTTTAAATTACTATCTGTTACTGAAGAAGTGCCTGGGCCCATACCACATGTTCCTACTGGATGAAAAATAGTAGTACCAATATCACCAGCAACTTTTTTTAATTCATCTTCCGACTGAAACTGAATTCCTGGCGCATATTCTTTTGGATTATATTTTTTCATTGCAGGTTGAGTGATAATTTTTCTTGCTAATTCTATAGATTGGGCCGCTACAAGTTTATCTTGTTCTTCAGACAAGTAATTTGGATCAATGGACGGTGCAATTTTAGGATCTTTTGATGTAATATGGACACTTCCTCTACTCTGCGGATTTAGATTACATACACTCGCTGTAAGACCTGGAAAGTCATGCAGTGGATCTCCAAATTTGTCTAAAGATAATGGTTGCACGTGAAATTGAAGATTAGGCGTTTCATAAGATTTGTCTGACATTGCGAATATACCTAATTGACTAGGAGCCATAGACATAGGACCAGTTCTTTTAAGAGCGTATTCTAAACCTATAGCAATTTTACCTAATAAAGAATTAGCTTTTTGATTTAGAGTTTGTGCATTTTCTAATTGATATATTACTCTTAATTGAAGATGATCTTGAAGATTTTCACCAACATTTGGGCTTTTTACTTTGGTTTCAATACCTAAATCAGAGAGCAAGTTAGGATTTCCTATACCAGACAACTCTAAGATTTTAGGTGAACCAATTGAGCCAGCAGATAATATTATTTCTTTATTTACAAAAATATCTTCAATTTTCCCATTTCGTGTAACTTCTACCCCTTTAATTTTATTATTTTCTAAAATTAATTTATTTACTTCACATTGACTAATTACATGCAAATTTTTTCTATTTTTTATTGGTTTTATAAATGCCTTAACTGTATTCCATCTAAACCCAGAATTTTGATTAACTTTAAAATATGAAACTCCAAAATTGTTGCCTTCGTTGAAATCGTCTACTTTAGGTATTCCAGCTTCTACAGTAGCTTCTTGAAAACTATCTAAAATATTCCAAGATAGTCTTTGTTGATTTACCTTCCATTCTCCACCTGCACCATGAAATTTATTTTCTCCTTCATAGCTATCTTCCATATTTTTGAAGTAAGGGAGAACATCATCCCAACTCCAACCATCATTACCCATTTGCCTCCACTGATCATAATCATTTGCCTGTCCTCTCATATAAATCATACCATTTATTGATGAACAACCACCCATGACCTTACCTCTTGGATAATTTAAAGCTCTACCATTTAAACCTTTTTGTGAAGTTGTTTTGTATAACCAATCTGTTCTTTTGTTTCCCATACAATATAAATAACCTACAGGAATATGAACCCAATGGTAGTTGTCACTTCCTCCTGCTTCCAATAAAGCTACAGAAAACCTTCCATTAGCAGACAATCGATTAGCAAGAAGGCATCCAGCTGTGCCTGCACCTACTACGATAAAATCGAATACTTTAGACATAAATTTACCTTTTTGAAATTCAAAATATATATATTATCAATTTTTTACTCATTCCATGAAGGTGATCTTTTATCTAAAAAAGCACTAATGCCTTCATATGCGTCTTTTTCCATCATATTCATAGCCATAACCTCAGAAGTATACTTATAAGCCTCATCAATTGGCATCTCCACTTGCTTGTAAAAAGCCTCTTTACCAATTTTCACAGTAGATAAAGGTTTTGAAGCTATTATATTTGCAATAGTTAGTGTTTTCTGATGAAGTTGATCAACAGGAACACAATGATTTATTAAACCAAAATCAACTGCGTCTTTTGCACTAAGTTTTTCTCCAGTCAGAAGCATCTCCATAATTTTTTTTCTGCTAAGATTTCTGGAAACTGCTACCATCGGTGTTGAACAAAATAAACCAATATTTACTCCTGGCGTCATAAAACTAGCCTGTTCAGATGCAACTGCTAAATCACAGCTCGCCACTAATTGGCATCCTGCTGCAGCTGCAATACCACAAACTTCAGCTATAACTGGTTGGGGCAAGTTCATGATTGTTTGCATTAAATTTGAACATTCATTGAATAATTCGTTAAAAAATTTCTTATTGTTTCGATTTTTTCTTAATTCATCTAGATCATGACCAGCAGAAAATCCTGGTCCTTCAGAAGATATGATTAAAACTTTTAATTTCTTTTGTGATGAAATTTGTATTAGAGAGTTTGTTAGTTCTTTGATTAATTCTAAAGATAATGGGTTGTGTTTTTTTCCATTAGCCAACTCAATTTTGACGATGTGGTCGGTCTCATTAGTTATATTGAAAAGTTTCTGCATTTACTTTTTCCATCTTAATATAATTTTTTATGTATATATGAAACAAATTTACATTTCTGGTCAATTAATAATCTTATTTATGTTGATTGTTTTACTTAATATCTAAATACTACGAAAGAAATTACATAAGAATTTTATTTTGGAAAATAAACTTAACCTTGAAGTTTTAATATTAATTTTGACTGGCACAGCTGCTCTTGCATTAGCCGTTGGTATTGGAAGATTTAGTTATACACCAATCTTGCCTTATATGTTGGAGGAATTGAATATAAGTAAGACTAAAGGAGGTTTAATAGCCTCATGGAATTTTTTTGGTTATTTATGCGGATCATTACTATCTATCTTACCAATATTTAAGAAAAAAATTAAATTTGTTTTTTTTACATCTATTGTTATTTCCTTACTGACCACATTATTAATGAGTTTAAGTAATGATATAATAATTTTTATTGTTATTCGATTTTTTGCCGGCATATCTAGTGCATTTGTTTTAATTTTTGCTACAGCGTTAATTCTTCCTTCTATGCAATTACTTGGGAAAAAATCGCTAAGTACTTCCCATTTTATGGGTGTTGGTTTTGGAATTGTCTTATCTTCAATTTTAGTATCTCTTTTGGGAAATTTTGGATTTGCTTGGAATGATTTATGGATTGGAGTTACTATTTTATCAATGATATTAGCAATACCCATTTTTCGTTATACCCCTAATGAAACTGTTGTGGGTGCAACAATAATCAAATCTGAAACAAGTAATAATGTAAGTTTTAGTTTAATTACTTTATCCTACGGGCTTTACGGTTTTGGATATGTGATTTTAGGTACTTTTATATCAACTATGGCAAGAGAAACTGTAGGGTTAGAAACTACTGAAACATATGTTTGGCTTTTAGTAGGTCTAGCTGGTATTCCAATGGTAATATTGTGGCCTTGGTTTGGTAAAAAAATTGGAAACGACATAGCCCTTTTCTTAGCCTGTGCGATTATGGGTTTTGGTATATTAATGCCTGTAATAATAGAGGATAAGTTTGGAATTATTTTAGCATCTATTCTATTGGGTTCTACTTTTATTCCAATAACTGCTTTAGCCTTGTTGGAGGGACAAACTAGATATAATGGATCAATCAGAGTTTCAACAGCTATACTCACATCATCTTTTGGCGTGGGTCAAATGATTGGACCTTATTTTGGGGGCGTAATTATAGATTTGTTTTTTTCTTATAAAATAGCTCTGTCGATATCATCTGTTTCACTATTTATTGCATCATTTTTGATGATTAACCCCGTAAGATATATACCAAGTAAGTTCACAAATATTCCTTAAGTATTTGAGCGCCCAATTTAGCGACAGGTTCAGCTTGTTCTCCAACCTCATAACCATTATTACCTGTATTATTACCGTCGATTACTCTCTTAGCTATACCTTGTAAAATTCCAGTGAATCTAAAACTATTAAATGCTAATAAATATTTCCAATATTTAGGCTTATCTAAACCAGTAATATTTAAATAAGTATCTAAAATATTTTCTTCAGCTGGTATTCCTGATTTTGCTAATAATTTGTCATAACGACCTATACCTGCAATAGGCCAGTCTTTTTCAAATTTTAACATTAGTGTCCAATAAGATAAATCAATGAAAGGTATTGATAATGTGGACAACTCCCAATCTAATAATCCTATGACTTTTCCAAATTCATTATTTATTTTTAATATCATATTATCTAAGCGAAAGTCACCGTGTAATAAACATGGTGGGAGCATACCTATTTCTTCTGGAATATTTTTAGGAATATTTTCTATCAAATATTCCATGCTTTCAATATTTTTAGTTTGTGAAGCTCTATATTGTTTTATCCATAAGTTAATTTGTCTTTCTAGATAACCTTCAGGTCTACCAAATTTTTCAAGGCCAACTTCTTTTAAATTTAGTGATGCTAAATCTGCTAAAATTTTTATCTTATTTCTATAAATTTTATCTCGTTGGTCAACTTCGTAATTCGTCAGGAGTGGGTCATTTTCATTGTTACCTTCTAAATACTCCATTATATAAAATTCACTACCTATTAAATCTTCGTCTTGACAATAACCAAACATTTTAGGAACTGGTATAGTTGAAGCTTCTAAAGAAGACATGACTTTAAATTCACGATCAATGCGATGTGCTCCAGGTAACAATTTACCCGTTGGTTTAGACCTTAATACAAAATTTTTGTGTTCCGATTTTAACAAATAAGTAGGATTAGATTGACCTGCTTCAAATTTTTTTATACACAAAATATCTGCTTCTATTGTTGTATTTTTTTTGATCCAATGGTTTAATATATTAATATTTTTTTTAACCAGCATTTTAAAATTTTTATTCTCATATAAATTTTTAAAAGTATAACTTAATTTTATTTATATTGTAATTTTATTAATGAATGATTTACTTGATACTATTCTAATAACTGGAGCAAGTAGAGGACTTGGTGCTAATTTTGCTAAAGTTCTTGCGAATGACGGATTTAGAATTATAGGAATTGGAAGAAATAAAAATAATCTTGAAATGGTTATTTCTAATTTACCCAATCAACAGTTTAACCATCAATTTTTAGAACTTGATATTACAGACGAGATTAACGTTAATAAACAATTATCTGATTTTAATCTATATGGTTTGATTAATAATGCAGGCATTGCTAACACTAAATTATTACATAATGAAAAATATTCAGATTTATCTAATATTATTGATACAAATTTACTTGGTTCATTAAACGTATCAAATGCTGTAATTCCTAAAATGATGATTAATAAAAGAGGTAAAATCATTAATATAGCATCAACGCTTGGCTACAGACCATTGGCATATGTCGGTGCCTATTCTGCTACTAAAGCAGCTTTGATACAAGTTACTAAATCTCAATCAATTGAATTAGCTAGATATAATATTTGTGTTAATGCACTTGCACCTGGATATATTTTGACTGATATAAATAGAGACCAACTAGGTGGTGAAACAGGTGACTTATTAAAAAAGAAAATACCTCTCAAAAGATTTGCCACTGTTGATGAATTAGATACAATAATTTCAATGTTACTAAATACTAGTAATACTTACATGACTGGCGCCGTAGTTGCTGTAGATGGTGGTCTTAGCACTGGTCTCTAACTTTTAGGTGATTTCTATGGATTTTTATCTACCAGATAGTATTGATAAACTTAGAATTAAAACTCGTAATTTTGTTGATAAGCATATTATTCCGCTTGAGTCTGTTCCTTCTTCATATGATAACCATGATAATATTAATGAAACTTTATTAAATGAAATAAGAGATAAAGTTAAGTTAGAAGGTCTATGGTCTCCACAAATGCCTAAGTCTAGATCTGGGTTAGGTTTCGGACCTATTGGAATGGCAGCACTCTATGAAGAAATGAATAGATCAATTTTTGGACCAGTATGCTTTAATTGCGCCGCCCCAGATGATGGTAATATGTATATATTAAATAAGATTGCAACTGAAGAACAGAAAGTAGAGTGGCTTGACCCAATAATAAACGGTGATGTAAGATCTTCTCTTGCGATGACTGAGCCAGCTCCTGGTGGAGGGTCCGATCCGTCAATGATTAAAACTGAAGCCACTTATCAAAATGGTAAGTGGATAATTAATGGCCTCAAATGGTATATTACAGGTGCTGGTGTTGCGTCTCATTTTATTTTGTTAGCTAAAACTAAGGATGGCTTAACAGCTTTTTTATATCATAAAGATCAACCAGGTTGGAATATTAAAAGACGTATACCCATAATGGGCCCTGAAGAACATGGAGGTCATTGTGAAATTGAGTTTAATGGCCTTCAAATTTCTGATAAAAATAGGTTAGGAGAAGTTGGCAAGGGGCTTAAAATTGTTCAAATAAGATTAGGCTTAGCTCGATTAACACATTGTATGAGGTGGATTGGTCTTTCTAAACGTAGCTTGGAAATTGCCTTAGATTATGTGTCTCATAGAGAAGGGTTTGGGATTAAACTTTCAGATAGAGAGTCAGTGCAAATTAAACTTGGTAAAGCTGCTATGGATATCGATATTGCTCGCTTACTTGTAATGAGAGCAGCGTGGAAAATTGAAAATGGAAGTAAAGCAAGACAGGATGTTTCTATGGCGAAAATTCATGTTGCTGAAACACTGAATAATGTTTCAGATACTGCTATCCAACTTTGCGGCGCTAAGGGTTACAGCAAAGATATAATTCTTGAATGGATATATAGATATGCTAGGCAGGCTAAGTTAGTAGATGGTGCCTCGGAGGTTCATCAAATGATTATAAATAGATTTTTTAATAATGAAAAATCAAATTTTTGGCATTGGGGTATAGGACACGACGTTTAATATTATATTAATTCTTCTATATTATTTAATGACTTTACAATTGCGCTTGGTTTACCAGGCAATCTTTCTAATGTACCGTCAAATCTATTGACCCATATTGTTTTAAAACCGTAATTTGCTGCCGCATGCATATCCCATGCATTACTAGAAAAAAAAGTTACGTTATCTTTTTTTATATCAGTTTTTTTTTCTACAAGATCGTATACATCGCTTGACGGTTTATAAATTTTACATTCTTCTACAGATATAACTTCGTCTAGTAAATTTTCTATTTTGGCATTTTTAACGGCACTATCGAGCATTTTTATGCTTCCATTTGATAGTATACCAGTTTTATATTTTTTATCTTTTAGTTTCTCTAAAACTTCTTTTACTTCTGGATATGCTTCTAACTTTAGATATAGTTCCAATAAATGTTTTTTTAATTTTTTATTTTCGATATTTAATACCTCCATTGCATAATCTAATGCACTGGAGGTTATTTCCCAAAAATCAACATACTCTTTCATAGAATTTCTTAACCAAGTATATTCTAGTTGTCTTAATCTCCACAAATTTGCTAAGTCTTGCCATTTATCACCTACATCCAAAGACAGTTCTCGACATGCAGCATTAACATCAAAAAGTGTCCCATATGCGTCAAATATGCATGCTTTTGTATGATTCATTTAATTTCTTTCTCATTTATATATTCATAAAAGCTTTTATTATTATTATTTATTTTCCATTGTATATATTTAATATTATTAATTCGCCTTATTGCAAATACTCTTGCTATTTTTAAGTTTTTATTTTTTAGTGATTTTATTTGGTATTTAATATAATCAAGTTTAATTTTATGGGCAAAACCATCCTCTTTTGTCACTGATTTTTTTTGTAAATTTAACTTATAATATGCTCCATTTATCATACTGATCTTTGTATTATGTTCATTTAAAATGCAAGCAGTATTATAAACATCTTGGCTTCGTATTTCCTCAAATTTTTTCTGCTTATTTTTAATTATAAATGGATGAAAGCTACACGGTATATCTCCAATATCCTTTAAATCGAGATATCCTTGCCTTTTGCCTTCAAAATGTTTGATTAACATATTATTTTCATCATATACCCTAGTAGGCGCAAACGCGATGCCACTTTTTTTAACCAATTCTAACATCTTACTTAGGTAATTTTCAGACCATTCATCATCAGCATCTAAAAAACCAACAAATTCACCTTTTGCTTTTTCTATACCACAATTTCTTGCATTACCTGGTCCAGTCTTAATACCATTCGTTTTTATTATTTTAATTGTTATCCCTTTTTTTGTTTTTGGGATTATTTCTTTATAATTTTTTCCATCATCGACTATTATTAATACCTCTACTTTGAAAGTATTAAATTTTATATTTTGATTATTTATAGAATTTATTGCTCTTGGAAGAGTGTTTTTTGCTTTATAAACTGGAATTATTACTGATAGTTTTATTTTCATTTGATTTCATACAATTTTTGTTATTATTAACTTTAATTTTTAATAGTGCAAAACTTTTTTAATAGGATTTTTCCTAATGACACCTTTACTAATTCATCCTGATAATTGGACTGATTATTCGCTTATCGATAGCGGCAATGGAAAAAAACTTGAAAAATTTGGTCCATATACTTTTTCTAGACCTGAGCCACAAGCCATATGGGCGCCAAGATTAAAAGCTAAAGCGTGGGAAAATTCATCAGGATCATTTCTAAGCTCATCATCATTAGAAAATGAAGATCCAAAAGGCAAGTGGGTTATAAAGAAGAACATTCCAGATAAATGGGAAATGTCCTTTGATAGTCTAAAATTTTTTGCCACTCCAACTCCATTTAGACATCTAGGGTTTTTCCCAGATCAGTCACCTCATTGGATTTGGGCAGCTCAAAAAATTGATAAATATATATCTGTTTTGAATCATAAAAATCATCCTAAAATTCTAAATTTATTTGGTTATTCTGGCCTAGCATCCTTACATGCCGCCTCATGTGGCGCTTCTGTCACACATGTTGATGCAAGTAAAAAAGCCATTAACTATGCTTTTGAAAATAGAAATCTATCTTCTTTCCAAGAATTACCCATTAAATTCATTACTGAAGATGCTGTGAAATTTGTAAATAGAGAAATCAGAAGAGGCAACAAATACGATGGTATTATTTTAGATCCCCCTAAATATGGAAGAGGGCCAAATGGAGAAAAATGGGACTTGTTCAATGATCTTCCTCTATTATTAAAATCCCTTCCACAAATTTTGTCTAACAATCCAATATTTATAATTCTAAATAGTTATGCAATACGGTCTAGCCATATTTCTTTGCATTATGGCTTAAGTGAGGTGATGAAGAACTATTCTGGCAATGTGGAGTCAGGAGAAATATCTATAGTTGAAGATCAAGTGAATCCCCGTCAAATTAGCACGGCCATTTTTGCAAGATGGGAAAAAAGATGATTTAATTAGGAATTTTCCTAATTGATTCATACAGCATCACCCCTGTTGAAACAGCTAAATTCAAGCTATCTGAACGACCTAACATTGGTAACTTTATTAATTGATCACATGCATTCAAAATATTGCGTGATAAACCTTGTTGTTCGTTGCCCATGGCTAAAACAAATGGTAATTGCCAATTTGTTTTGGTATAGTCAGTCGCATTAATTAAAGACGTTCCAATAAGACTAATTTTATGTTTTGATTTCCATTTAAGAAAATTTTTGGTACTCGATGCTATTATATTGACATTGAAAATTGCCCCCATACTTGCCCTAACTGACTCATAAGAGAATGGGTCTGTACAATGATCTAACAAAATACAGTCAGTCGCACCAACTCCATCCATTGTTCTTACAATAGTCCCTAAATTCCCTGGATCTCTTACAGTTTCTAGAGCAACAAAGGTTTTATCTTTTATTATACCGGGTAAATCATTCCATTTTTGACAAATAACACATAAAACGTTTTGTGAGTTTTCTTTATGAGATATCTTGGAAAGTATTTCAGAAGTTACTCCTATAACATCTGCACCTAAACTTAATACATCACTGATTAAGTTTTCAATTTTTTGAACGTCTGCATTAAAGTTATCATATAAAAGGTATCTTATTTCCCAACCATTCTCTACAGCTTCTCTACAAATTCTAATACCTTCTGCAACAAATAAATTATGCTCTCTTCTATATTTCCGATGATGCAAACTATTAATTAATTTAATTTTATCATTTGTTAAACTAGAAATTTCATATCTATTACCAATATTTGTCAAATTTAATCCCTATGCTAACTTTGACTTGGCTACACTTTTTATGGATGCAATAAGAGAAGATAAACCATTTTTTCTTGTTGGGGATAAATGCTCGTCTAAACCAATTTTTTCAAGAAAATTTATATCTGTATCTATAATTTCCTGTGGTTTCTTTTCTGAAAAAACTTTGAGCATTAATGCTATTAACCCTTGAACAATAGCAGCATCACTATTTGCAATAAATGTAATTGTACCATTATCATTAAAAAAATTGCTAAAATGAACAACAGACTGGCAACCCTTGAGTTTATTCTGGTCGATTTTTAAATCTTCATCCATTTTGGGAACATTTCTACCTAAATCAATCAAATACTGATATTTGTCCTCCCAAGATTCAAAGTAAGAAAAATCTTCTATTAATTCATTAACTTCGTTATTAATACTCATTCAAAACTCACTAATATTTTTAATTTAATTAAACTTATATTACAAAGAAATCAAGAAGGTTAATATATTAATGAGACATTTTTAAAACAAATTATAATATTGTAATTACGTGCAATTTAGAATAACTTCGAGACTGGGGATATTAAAATGTTATCACTCAGTAACACGAATGAAAATTCTATAATATTTAGCACTCCTGTAGTTTTTATAATATTAGTTATTATCACCCTAATAAGGATATATAGTTTATTTATTTCACCCATAGAGCTATCTGTAGATGAAGCTCAATACTGGCATTGGTCTCAAAATCTAGATTATGGATATTTTACAAAACCTCCATTCATAGCATGGGTAATAGCATTATCTACAAATATATTTGGAAATGAAGAATGGGCGGTAAGACTATTTTCACCAATAATTCATTTCTTTATCTCAATAGCTTTGTGGACAACAACTCAATTTGCTTTTGGATTAAAAGCAGGCCGTATTGCAGCTTTATTATGGATATTTACTCCCGCAGCTTCATTAGGAAGTTTTATTATTTCAACTGATACACCTTTGTTGTTATTTTGGTCATTATCTTTATTATTTATTTTTAAGATATTTAAGGACGATTCATATATCTCCGCCTCGTTTGCAGGAGCTAGTCTTGGGCTAGCATTCTTATCTAAGTATGCTGCTTTATACTTCTTTGTTTTACTAATTTTATGGTGGGTGATTTATGACAAAGGTAAAGCACTAAGCTTTGAAAAATTACTTGTGCTTTTAATTTCAAGCATTTTAGTAGCCACTCCAAATTTATATTGGAATTACTCTAACGACTTTGTAACTGCAAGCCATACGATTTCCAATGCTAATCTTTCAGAAATAATAATTAATTACACAAATGTAATTAATTTTTTATCGTCACAGTTATTAGTATTTGGACCTATAATTTTTTTATTATATTTATTTATAATTTTTGATAGTTTTTTTAAAGGCCAAAACCTATCTCTTTTAAGCATGCTTTCGTTACCAATTATTACTTTAATAATAGTTCAAAGTGTTTTGAAGATAGCAAACCCTAACTGGGCAGTAGCTGCATATATAAGCGCGACATTGATGATCAGCGCTTATGCAATTATCCAAAAACATAAAATATTTAGGCTAATAACTAAATTTGGGCTATTTACAAACTTTGTACTATCTTTGTTAATTTTAAAAATTACTCTAACTGGGAATTTTTACCCTATTCACTTAAAATCAGATCCTTTGAGAAAAAACTTAGGTTTTGAAATACTTTCAAGTGAAATTAAAAAAATATTTGATAATAATGAAATATCTAAAATGGTTTTTATTAACAGAGGTGAAATAACACGATTTAATTACTATTTAAATAAAATTGATAATAAATTCAAAAATAAAATATTTTTAAAAACAAAAAGTATTTCTCCAGGAAACTTTTACGAACAAAATTATAATTATGACAAAACAAAACATAAAAAAAATGAAAAAATCATGATAATAAAACGTGATTTAAATTTTGAAAATGACTTTGCTAACCTTACAAACACTAAATTTATCCAAAAAATTTCTACAATTACAATAAAAAACCTTAAAAGTACCTATTATCTCTTTGAGGGTACAGTTAAATAAAAATTATTTTCCATTAAATTTTTGAAAAACACTTAATGTCTCAGTGCTTACATGATGCTCAAGACCTTCAGCATCATTTTTAGCAACATCTTCATTTACGCCAATTTTTATTAAAAAGTTATATACAATCTCATGTCGTTTTTTACAGTAGTCAGCTAATAGTTGGCCTTTCTCTGTTAGAAATATGGATCTATAGGGTTTACTTTCAACTAAACCCTCTCTAACTAAGCGTCTTATTATACTATTAACAGTTGGTCCAGTTACGCCAAAATGCTTTGCTAAATCAACTGCCCTAGCTTCCCCGGTTTCTTTAATTAAGTCTGCTATCATTTCTGTATAATCTTCTGCGGATTCGGTGTTCCTAGCACTTCTTACTTGGGCAAACCTGTCAGAATTAATTTTGATTTCATTATTCATAACTAAAATTCCAAAATTAGCTTATGCTAATATTTATTTTACCTTTTTACAAATTCTTTTGTTATTCCTCTTTCTAAATTGTTTTGATGAGATAGTTATGCTAAAAAATCTTTAGAATGATGAGGTGTTATTATGGATGATAAAAATAAATTGAAAATAGAGTCAAAAGTTTTAAAAAAACTTTTAAACCACCTTCAGAATAGGACTGATGTTCAAAATATTGACTTAATGAACCTCAGTGGATTTTGTAGAAACTGTCTTTCAAGATGGTATACTGAAGCTGCTCGGGAAAATGGAGTTGAACTTAATAAAGACGACGCTAAAGAAATAGTGTATGGAATGCCTCATTCAGTTTGGAAAGAAAAATACCAAACAGATGCTAGTGAAAACCAAAAAAATAAATTTAAAAACAACAAATCAAAAACGCATTAAAATGAGTGATATGGTAAATAGCGGTATTGTTGATACTAAATCTAAAGATGATCGACTTAAAAGTTTTATTGAAAGAATTGAGAGGTTAGAAGAAGAGAAGAATAATATTCTTGCCGATATTAAGGAAGTTTATTCTGAAGCTAAAAGTTCAGGCTATGAACCCAAAATTATGCGCAAAGTTCTATTAATTCGAAAAATGGACATAGAAGAAAGATTAGAACAAGAGGCCTTATTAGACACTTATAGAAATGCTTTGGGTATATTTTGATATATGATTAACCACTTTGGAGACAAGCTTGTTACAAAAATTAGAAACTCAAAATCTTTCTTGTGTTTAGGTGTTGATCCACATTTAGGCTTAATGCCTAAAATTTTTGATATAACAACTAACTCTTCGAATATTGTTGGACAAGTTGAAAAATTTTGTTTTTCACTTTTAGACGTAGCTACTGGATTAGTGCCCGCAATAAAACCCCAAATTGCATTATTTGAACAACTTGGTCCAGATGGTATGAAGCTTCTTTCATCCTTATGTAAACATGCCCAGTCTAACAAAATTTTAGTGATTATGGATGCAAAAAGAGGAGACATAGGAAGCACTAGTGAAGCCTATGCAAATGCTTATTTAGGAAAAAATGCCCCTTTTCCAAGCGACGCTCTCACGCTTAACCCGTGGTTAGGTATTGATAGTTTAAAGCCTTTCTTTAAAAAAGCTTCTACAACAGGTAGTGGATTATTCATTTTGGCGCATACAAGTAATAAAGGCTCTAAAGATATTCAAGAAATGCCGCTTTCAACAGGCATTAAATGCTATGAGCATCTTGCTAAAATTTTAAAACCTATTGTAGAAAAGTATAAAGGCACCTTAGGGTTATCTTCAATAGGTGTAGTAGCCGGTGCAACCTTTAAAGATGACGCTATATCATTAAGGCAAACTTTACCAAGCGCTCCATTTTTAATTCCTGGTTATGGTGCTCAAGGTGCATCCGCAAAAGATGCATGTGCAACATTAATTCAAGATACCAAGCACTCTAACCTTTTAAACTTTGGTTTGATTAACGCCTCTAGAAGTATTTTATTTCCAGAAGAAGCTTATTTAGCTGGCAATATTGATGAATGGCAAAAAATAATATTGTCAAAAATTAATTATATCAATAATGAACTAAGATCTATTAATAATTAAGTGAGATATTTGCATGAGTAAATCAGATAAAAACCTAAATGCTCTTGGCTATAAAAGTAATGTTCCAAAATTTCTTGACAAAAATATTCTTGAAAAAGTAAAGAACCCTAAAATTGGTTTAGATTATAATATAAGATTTACATGTCCTGAATTCACTTCAATATGTCCGGTTACATCTCAACCTGATTTTGCGCACATAGTAATAGACTACGTTCCTAATAAATTTATAGTAGAAAGTAAGTCTTTTAAATTATACCTATTAGGGTATAGAAATCATGGTGCTTTTCATGAGGATTGCACGATTTCAATTGCTCAAGATATTGTTAATTTACTATCACCTAAATGGCTAAGAATTGGTGGTTATTGGTACCCAAGAGGTGGAATTCCAATTGATATATTTTGGCAAACATGTGAGCAGCCTAAAAATTTATTTATTCCAGATCATTCTGTTGAAAATTATAGAGGAAGGGGTTGATTTATTATTAATTAGACTCGATTAAGAAATGTGTATATACACATATCATGGTACATAATACCTTTTGTAATTGTATAAGTCTTCGAAAAGCGAGTAATAATCTAACTAAAATATATGATTCAGCTCTAGCTAAAGCTGATCTTAAATCACTCAGTTTAGCACTTTAAGAAATGTTCAAAAATTGGGTAAAACAAATATTTCTGATTTATCATATCTTCTAGAGCTAGATAGAACCACTGTTTTGCGTAATATTGAACAATTAATAAAAATGAAACTTATTTCTTATAAATACGAACAAGATAATAAAAATAAAATAATTCAATTAACTACTGTTGGTAAATACAAACTTAGAGAAGCAATTATTATTTGGGAAGAAACTCAACACAAATATATAAAAGCATTAGGTTTTAAAAATTATAAAGAGATTGACACTTTAATAACTAAAATAAGTAAAATTCATATTTAATTTTTAAACTGTAGGAATAACGATGGAAATAAAAAAAGTAGATTGGCAAGTTATCATACTCGTATGTTCTATTATTATTGCAATGATTATGGGTGTAAGACAAGCTCTTGGATTGTTTTTAGAACCAATCTCCACTTTCATGAATGACGGAAAAGAGTTTTTTTCATTCGCTATTGGTGTTCAAGCGATTGTCTGGGGTTTAGTAACATTTGTTCTTGGTATTTTAATTGATAAATTTGGCCCTCAAAAAATATTAGCATTCGGAATAATTTGTTTTGCTTCTGGCATTTTTTTCATGAGTAACCCCACCTCAGAAATTAAATTATTTTCAGCTACAACTCTAATGGGGTTTGGTCTTGGTGGGGCTGGAATGGCTACTATTGTTAGTATAGCAGGTAAGGTGGCTCCAGTGAATAAACGCTCGATTGCTATGGGATTAGTTGCCGCTGCAGGCTCATTCGGTCAATTTGCTGTAGTGTTGCCAACAATGTGGATGAATAAAGAATTTGGATGGCAAACAAGCTTACTTGTTTTAGCTTCAATATCTACTTGTCTATTATTTCTTTTACCGCTTCTAAATGATCCAAATAATGTTACTGCACAAAATCAAGTTTTTAAGGAAGATTTAAAAAATACTGTTAAATTTTCTTTAAAAGAAAAAAATTATTTACTATTAATTCTTGGCTTTTTTGTTTGCGGTTTTCATGTAACTTTTATAGCGTTACACCTTCCAACTGACTTAGTATCAAAAGGTATTTCTGTGGAAGTTGCCGGCTGGTCCTTAGCAATCATAGGTGTAACTAATATTTTAGGAACAATAGGCTTTGGGTGGCTAGGAGGAAAAATTAAAAAACCTATGCCCTTATCAATAATATATTTATTTAGATCATTAGCGATTACCATATTTGTTTTGTCACCGCCCTCACCAACAATAGCTATTTTATTTGGGGCTCTAATTGGAATATTTTGGCTAGCAACTGTACCAATGACAAATGCAATTATACTTTCTTTTATAGGCCCTAAATATTTAGCAACTTTATCAGGTATCTGTTTTATTTGTCATCAATTAGGGGCTGTGTTAGGAGCTTGGCTTGGTGGAAAATTTTTTGATATTTATGGTAATTATGAAAATATGTGGTGGTTAAGCGTTGCTTTAGGTATTATAGCATTTATTCTAACGATAACAGTGAAAGAAGAGCCTTTTTCTGTAAATTCAGAAATAAAAAAAGTGGGTTAGACGCTTAATTCTTTGATATTTTTATATTCTTCTAAACACTCAGGATTAGATAAGGCCGTTTTATTATTAATCTTTTTATTATGAATTAAATCCCGCACGGCTAATTCCGATATTTTGCCCGATTTTGTTCTAGGTATATCATTAACAACAATAATTTTTGAAGGAACATGCCTAGGAGAGGCTCCTGTTTTGATTTTAGTTTTTATTTTTGTGATTAGGTCTTGTGTCAAATGATATTTGGGCTTCAATCTTACAAATAAAACTACCCTTGTATCACCCTTCCAAATTTGTCCTACAACTAGGCCTTCAAGAATTTCTTCTATTTGTTCAACTTGTCTATAAATTTCAGCTGTACCAATACGAACTCCTCCAGGGTTTAAAGTGGAGTCGGATCTGCCAAAAATTATGAAACCATCATTTTCAGTTTTTGCAATATAATCTCCGTGACACCACACATTTCGATATTTACTAAAATAAGCGTCAAGATATTTTTCATTCTTTGCATCATTCCAAAAATATAATGGCATAGTAGGAAAGCTCTGAGAGCAAACCAGCTCTCCTTTCTCATTTTTTACGGATTTTCCATTTTCATTATAAACATGAACATCCATACCTAAAATTGGGCCCTGTATTTCACCTCGTCGAACTACTGACATTGGATTACCACCTATAAAACAACCCACTATATCTGTTCCACCTGATAAGCTTGCGACCGAAACATCCTTTTTTACATTATTATATATGTAATCAAAGCTTTCATGCACCAATGGAGATCCTGTTGATCCAATTATCTCTAAGTCACTTAATTCATATTTCTTAATAATGTTAATATTTTCTTTACTTAAAGAATCAATATATTTTGCTGAAACCCCCATGAAATTTATTTTTTCACCATCAACATAATCCCATAAAATTTCTGCATTTGGAAAAAAGGGGGAGCCATCATATAAATAAATTATAGATTTAAGTAGAAGTCCTGACACCAACCAATTCCACATCATCCATCCACAAGTTGTAAAGTAAAAAACTCTACTCTTTTTTCGTGCATTAGAATGCAAACCCATTTCAACTAAATGTTTTAATAAAATACCGCCATTTGAATGAACAATACATTTAGGCTTACCTGTAGTTCCACTAGAAAACATAATATACAAAGGGTCATCTAGACAAAGAGGTTCAAAAAATATGTCTTGTGTAAAGTATTTTTCTTGAATAACGCTATAGTTTACAAATATATCAGCATCATACTCTATTTTATTTCCTAAAAGTGGTGCAATGACAACTTTTTGTAAAGAAGGTAAGGATTTAACAACGTCTGAAACTTTATTAGTTATATTAACTTCTTTACCGTTGTACCAATAACCATCAGTAGTAAGTAAAATTTTTGGTTCAATTTGACCAAACCTATCAAGTACACCATCCACACCAAAATCTGGAGACGCTGATGAAAATATTGCACCTATAGATGAACTTGCTAACATCATTGTAACAGTTTCAGGCATGTTAGGCATATATGCTGCAACCCTGTCTCCCTTTTTAACACCTTGTTTTCGTAAAAAATGTGCTAAAGTAGTAACTTGCCCCCTGAGCTCTTTCCAAGAAATCTCTGTTCTAATTTTATCCTCAGATTTAAAAACAATCGCAGCACCAGAAACATCCCCTGAGAGCATGTTTTCAGCATAATTCACAATCCCATTAGGAAAAAATTTACTTCCTGGCATTAAGTTTTCAGGGTCGATATATGGGATATCTCCTTTAGATCCTTTAACTTCAAAGAATTCCCAAACAAATGACCAAAAATCACTTTTGTTTTTTACTGACCAACTATGTAAATCAGCGAAACTGATTAAATTTAAATTATATTGAGCATTGATTTTTTTCATAAATTTATACATCTGAGAAGATTCAATTTTTTCATCAGATGGAATCCACATCACTGGATTTGAAAACATGTCTTTTTCCATAACCTATTTAATCAAAAATCAAGTATAATTTTTGAAACACTTTTCAGTAAAAACTGCCATTTCGTAATCTAATTCAGAAATTCCCCCAACATCATGCGTTGTAAGAGTAATGTTAACTTTATTATAGACGTTTCCCCATTCGGGATGGTGATTTATTTGTTCTGCTTTCATAGCAATAGAAGTCATAAAAGAAAAAGCTTGTTTGAAATCAGAGAATTTGAAAAGTTTGACGAATGCCTCTCTTCCATCGTTAGTTTTTTTCCATCCCTCAATTTCTTCAAACTTTTTGATTAAATCGTTACATTCCATTTCCAAAATCCTTCCTATTAACAACTTTTCTTAACGGTATCATGTTTGAAGCATAAGCTAAAAGTAGCTTTAAAACATATTCGATTCTATCATCTAACCATTCAGGAATATTTTTACCATGAGATCCAGGATTAAATTCTTCTACATTTCTAATAATTATATTCTCTGGTATCCACATTATATGAGTGTTCTTATAAGAAGACATTCTTAATTCTGCTATTGGATAGGCTCCACCATTCCCACTACTGACAGATACTATTAAACCAGGTTTATGCGACAACTCACCATTTCCACACAATAAAAAAATGTTTTTAGCTGCTGGGGTGGCCATACCACCATACTCAGGCACAACCAGAATAAATCCATCTGATCTTTTTAAATTGTCTGATAATGAGTTCCAGGTTTCTCCCCAAACACCTTTGCCACTTTTTTTATCAGGTGACCATAGTGGCAAAGAAACATCTGCTAAATCTATAGAAAACGTATCCAAATCAGGCTGTAAACTCAATAAGTTATTATTAAGTACATTATAAATTTTTTTTGATTGAGAATTAGTTCTATGACTGGCAGAAATAATTGAAATTTTCATAGTAAACTTCCCAAAAGTTAATTAATGTAATTTAAGTTAATTATACTCTTAACATACTAAATTTTATTTTTAAAGATTAGATCAAAACTATGGAAGAAATAGAAATTACCAAACCAGATGATTGGCATGTTCATTTCAGAGATAGAGAAATATTGCGAGAAGTTGTGCCTGAAACCACAAGGAATTTTGCAAGAGCAATAGTGATGCCTAATTTAATACCCCCTATATTAAATGGAAAACAAGCAATTAAATATAAGGAAAGAATAAAAAAAGTTATTCCCAAAACCGACGATTTTGAACCCTTCATGACAATATATTTGACAGAAAAAACCAGTAAAAACGACTTAAAAGAAGCATATAATAATAATGCTGTGTTTGCAGCTAAACTTTACCCTGCAGGTGCAACAACAAACTCTGACTCAGGTGTTAAAGATATAAAAAAAATCATGCCAGTATTGGAAACAATGGCAAAAGTTGGTATGCCACTTCTAATTCATGGAGAGGTAACGCACAAAGAAGTTGACATTTTTGACAGAGAGAAAGTTTTTATTAATCAAAACCTTGATTTTATTTGCAAAGAATTACCCGAACTTAAAATCACTCTTGAACATATAACTACTGAAGATGCAACAATGTATGTTAATCAAAGTAATCGAAACCTTGTGGCTACTATTACACCCCATCACTTGGCCTTAAATAGAAACGCAATTTTTGTTGGTGGTATTAGACCTCATAACTATTGTTTACCAATTTTAAAAAGAGAAAAACATAGGAGGGCTCTAATTGAAGTCGCAACTAATGGTAATAAAAAGTTTTTTTTAGGCACGGATACAGCTCCCCATTTTGCTTCTCATAAAGAAAATTGTTGTGGATGTGCAGGTATTTTCAATGCGACCTATTGCATGTCAATATTAGCTCAAATATTTGAGGATAATAATTCTATTAAAAATCTTGAAAAATTTACAAGTTTAAATGGCTCAAAGCATTATGGTCTTAGCAAAAATAAAACTAAAATCAAATTATTGAAGCGAAACAATCCTATTGTTTTTAAAAAACAAATAAAAGTTGGTAATAATTCTATCTCAGTTTTTAATCCTGATTTTCCAGTTTACTGGGAAGTTATTTAAAAACTATTATGATAAATTCAAATAAAATAACAATATCAATAGTAAGTCATGGGCAGTTTACGCTATTATTGCCTCTAATAAACAGTCTAAGAAATTGTGAAGAAATTGAAAGTATCATTATTACCATAAACATACCTGAGAAAATAAAAAAATTAAAATGGTTTGAAGACCTTCCAATTCATTGGATTTATAATTCTTCACAACAAGGTTTTAGCACCAACCATAATAATGCTTTTAAAATGTGCAATACCAAATACTTTTTTGTAATAAATCCAGATGTACGATTGAGCAATAAAATTATTAATGATTTGATTTTATTAAAAGAGAAGGAAAAAATTAATATACTTGGACCAAGAATTGTTGATCACCAAAAAAATCACATTATTAATTGTCGTAAATTCCCAAATATTTATTTTTTATTATTAAAAATTTTGCAAATACCGCAAAAAGAATATTCTTTTAAAGAAAATGAAAAAGTTATGTATACTGATTGGATAGGAGGGATGTTTCTTATTTTTTCTAATGATGACTATAAAAAACTTGAGGGATTTGACACTGAATTCTTTCTTTATTTTGAAGATGTGGACCTTTGCAGAAGAGCAAGAAGTCTTGGCCTTAATGTTGCCCAGGCAAAAAATATTACAATAGTACATGAAGCTCAGAGACAAAGTTACTCTAACCTAAATCATTTTAAGTTTCACATTAAAAGCTATTTTTTATATCTAAAAAAATATTTTTTAAATTATAATTTATAAGGGCTTAAATGAAGTATAAAGTTTGTTTGATTGTTGACAATCCTTTAAGAGATCTAGAGGGCATAATTCTAATAGCTTGGCATTTAGCCAAACAAAATATTGTCTGTTATTTAGTCCCAATGTACTGTCAAGCGTTTGACATTATTGCAATTAAGCCTAACATAATTGTTACAAATTACCTTAGGCCAAATAATATAAAATTGCTTCAAAGATACAAAAAAGAAAATATAAAAATATGCGTTCTAGACACTGAAGGATCTCCAGGGAAAAATATTGAAAATTTTTCACAATTTATATTTAATATTAAGGATAGAAATTTAGTCGATTTATATTGTTTATGGGGTCATGATCAGTATAAAGCTTTCAAGAAAAATAATGTATTTAATAATCAAATTTTAAAAATAACAGGTTGCCCCAGATACGATTTTTGTATTCAACCATACAAAAAAACATTATCAGCTAATTTTTATAATGAAAAATTTATATTAATAAATACTACTTTTCCCGTTGGAAATCCAAAATTTACCAAAAATTATAATGAGGAAGCGCAAGCAATGATCGATATGGGTTATGAAAAAGAATTTGCAAATCAATATGCTAAAGATTCATTTAAGGTTAATAAAAAAATTATTGAGGTTATTGAGAGAGTTTGTAAAGAAATTACTAATATTAATTTTGTTCTTCGACCTCATCCATTTGAGTCAAATAAACCTTATAAAAAACTTTTGAATCTTCCTAATTTTGAAATATGCCAAACACGTACTGCAATTGAATGGTTAAATAATTGTGAAGCTTTAATTCATTTAAATTGTCAAACAGCCATTGAGGCAGTTATGGTAGGTAAAGAGCCAATATCAATAGAATGGATAAATACACCACATTTAAAAGTAGAGGGGCCTCCTGGTGAAATTAATCACGAGCCTAAAAATTTTGATGAACTTATTATTTTAATTAAAAAGATTGTCAAATATGGAAAATTAAAACCAACTGCAAAAATGGTTAAAGAACGAAAAAAACTAATATCATCAAGGTTTTTTTGTGATGATGGAAAATCATCGTTAAGAGTTAGCAAGGCCATTTTTGATCATATAAAATCTAATAAGTATTGTAGAAAAAACTCTTTAAGTTATTTCTTTAATTACCTAGGTGATTATAAGCAATTTATTCGTGAGACATTCGGCTTTAAATCTTTTCATATTATTAGAAAATTTATACAAGGTGAAAAATCAGAATTTAGAAGAAGCGAAAAAAATTTCAACTTAAATGATGTTAGTCTAGTTGTAAATAAATTAAATAAAATAAGTATAAAAAAACAAATTATTAAGGTAAGTGAAGTTAAAAACAGCGAATTAGCAAATATTAAAATGTTTAGCAAAGAAACTATAAAGATATCTTCTTAAAATTTGAAATTATTGATAAATCACTGAATAGGAACACCATATAGAAATGCTAAATTGGCTTATTAGAATAATTAATAAGATTTTAGAACAATAAATATTACAAATTAGAAAAACTAGTTGCTCTTTTTTTTTAAAGTATGACGCTATTGATTTAAAAAATAATAATTTTCTTAGTTTTTGGATTTAAAATGATAGAAGAAGAAAATACAGAAACAATTCCTGGTAAAGATTATCATATTGACAGATTGAATAATGAAGAAGCGTTAAAGATAATGCTCCAAAATCACCTTAAGGCATTTAAATCAGTCAAAGTAGCGTTAAACTCAATTGAACTATCTGTTAATAAGATAGTTAGTTTATTATCAAATAATATAAAAAGTAAGATCGTATACGTTGGAGCAGGAACTTCAGGAAGGATAGCTGTCCAAGATGGAGTAGAACTTTACCCTACTTTCGGATGGCCTCTTAAACGTGTTAAATTTATAATTGCTGGTGGAAAAAAAGCTTTAACAAAGTCAATAGAAGGTGCTGAGGATTTAAAAGGTAAAAACATTTATGAAATTGTAAAAAATAAAATTAAGCCATATGACGTTGTTATAGGAATTGCTGCCAGTGGATCGACAACTTTTACAATTGAAGTGATAAAATTTGCAAATCAAATTGGAGCAATGACTATCGGAATAAGTAATAACAAAAATACTGAGTTGGAAAAACACTCTAATATTCCCATTATTTTAAATACTGGAACAGAAATTGTTGCTGGTTCAACGAGACTTAAAGCAGGCACAGCTCAGAAAATTTGTTTGAATTTAATCTCAACCCTCGTCATGACTAGGTTAGGTAAAGTAAAAAAAGGTATGATGAATAATATGATACCAACTAATAAAAAACTTTTTTTAAGAGAAGAATTAATTAATTCATTATTGCATGCAAAGAATAAGGGAACTTAAATTGACCTTTTTATTTGATAATTTAGAGATATTGTTTTTAGTATCTGGTTCATTTATTATAAGCATGCTGTTAACTTTAATTTTTATTAAAGAAAAAATTATTCCTAATCGTTATTCAATTGATCATACAAAAGGCTCTCAAAAAATTCATGATAATAATATTAAAAGAATAGGTGGTCTTTCAATAGTATTGTCTATCTTTTTAATGATTAAAATCTCTGAATTTTTTTTTGAAATAAATAATAAAGATGGTCTTCTTTCTATTTACTTTTACTGTAGTGTTATTTTTTTAATAGGGTTTGTAGAAGATTTGATTAAGGATATTAAACCAAGAAAGAGGCTTCTAGCTTTATTTATTATAACTTTTTTATGGTTGATTAGTTTTGAACAATTAATTCAAAATACTAATATAGATTTTGTAGACAATCTTATTAAACTCAAAACATTTGCTGTCATTTTAACAATGATTTGTATTATTTCTACTTTAAATGCAACTAATATGATGGATGGTGCCAATGGACTTTTAACAATTTTTGTAATACTTGTTAACGTAATTTTATTAGTGTATGCAAGTCATTCTAAGGATTTATTTTTAGTCAATTTTTTATTTATATTTATCGGATCTTTGTTAGGATTTTTAGTTTTTAATTGGCCAAAAGGAATCATTTTTTTAGGCGATGGAGGATCTTATTTTTTAGGTGCAATTTTATCTACTTTATTAATCTATATGAGTAACACCTTAAATAATTTTAATATGTTAAATGCGCTTATAATAATGATCTATCCAATTTGGGAACTAATATTCACAGTTTTTAGGCGAATATATAATTCATCTAATCTTACGCAACCAGATAATTTGCATTTACATACTATCTTACACGCCAACATTAAAAAAATAAATTTACCAAAAAAGTATATTATAAATAATAACGCTCTTACAGGTTTAATTATAAATATAATCGCTTTGTTACCTTCAATTATATTCTTGTTTTTTAAATTTGATTCTAATTTGAAAGATAATGAAAGTATAAGTTTTTTTGTAATAATTTTTACGATCTATTCTATATTTTATTTAAGTTTAGTCAAAAGAAATAAAAATTAGTATTATAGATATATAATGAGTTAAAGAAATGAAAGTTAGTAAATCTAAATTAAAACAAAAAAATATATTAGTTATAGGTGACCTAATTTTGGACCAGTATCTATTTGGCAAGGTTGAAAGAATTTCTCCTGAAGCACCTGTTCCGATATTGAATATTTTTAAAACTGAAGAAAGACTAGGAGGAGCTGCAAATGTAGCGCTTAATTGTAAAGCCTTAGGTTGCAACGTCGAAATAGTTAGCGTAATTGGTAATGACCTTGATGGTCAAAAATTAGTAAATAAATTAGAAGAAAAAAATATAATTTGTTTCATTGAAAAAAATAATGCTTATAAAACTGTAAAAAAAACAAGGTTAATTGGCAACTATCAACAAATTTTAAGAATGGATGACGAACAATTACCTCCAAAAATCACTCATAAAACATTTAATAACTTTTTAAATCGTTTTAAGAAATCAGATGTTATAATTTTTAGTGATTATGCTAAAGGGGTTTTAAATGAATTACCTGATTTAATTCAAAAAGTAAAAGATAGTAACAAAATATGTTTAATTGACCCAAAAGGCTCTGATATCAGGAAATTTAAAGGAGCTGATATTTTAACTCCTAACTTTAAAGAGATAGAAGTGCTTGTAGGTCCCTATAAAAATAAAAAGGACTTTGAAAGAAAAATTTTTGGAATGATGAAAGAAAATGAAATAAAAAATATAGTCCTTACTAAAGGTAAAGACGGTATAACTTTATTTCAACTAGAGGAAAATTTACAATTTGATATAAAGGGAAGATCTTCTGAAGTTTATGATGTAACTGGTGCTGGTGATACTGTAATTAGTGTATTAGCTGTACTATTATCTATTAATTACTCTCTTAAAAGCGCTTGTGAAGTTGCAAATAGAGCTGGTGGAATTATAGTTCAGAAATTTGGGACATCTTCTATAATGTTTGAGGAAATTTTTTGATGAATGTATGGATAACCGGTGGCGCAGGTTTTATTGGAAGCGCATTAGCTAAACAATTAAATACCAATGGTATCAAGGATATAGTTATTATTGACGATCTTACAAATGGAGAAAAGTTTTCTAACCTAAAAAAAATTGAATATTTAGAATTTCTAGATATTGAAGATTTTTTAAAAAAACTTGACACTAATTCCTTAGATAAACCTCATTGCATATTTCATCAGGGTGCGATAACTGATACTATGGAAAGAAATGGAAAGTTGATGTTTAAATATAACTACACATTTTCTATTAAACTTTTTAACTGGGCAATTGAAAAAGAAATTCCATTTATATATGCTTCATCAGCAGCAGTGTATGGCTTAAATGAAACCTGCATGGAAAATAATTTATATGAAAATCCTATTAATATATATGGTTACTCAAAATTAGCGTTTGATAGTTATGTAAGAAAAAAAATAAATGATTTAACTAGCCAAGTTGTAGGACTTAGATATTTTAACGTCTATGGATATGGCGAAGAACATAAAGGAAAAATGTCATCTAGTATTTTTCAATTCTATAATCAGTATCAAAAAAATAAAAAAATAAAATTATTTGGAGATTATTTAAATTTTCAAAAAGGTACACAATGTAGGGATTTCATCTATATAGATGATGTTGTGAATACTGTATTATGGTTCTACAAAAATATTAATATTTCAGGTATTTTTAATTTAGGTACTGGTAGAGTAGCATCTTTTAACGAAATTGCACGATTGATAATAGGAAATCACATTACAGTGGATGACCAGATTTTTAACAAAACTATTGAGTATATTAAATTCCCAGAAGAACTCATAGGACGATACCAAAATTATACTTTGGCAAATATGGATTCAATAAAAAAATTTGGGTTTAAAAATAAATTTTTAAATGTTGAACAGGGTATTGCTAAATATATAAAAAAATTAAAAAATGATAAGGAACAATTGACTTGAAATATTGGCATTTTTTTTCAAATAAGAGTGATATAATAAATATTACTGAAAAATTGGCTAAACCAATCGTTCTTACTAATGGGGTATTTGACATTTTACATTCAGGTCATGTTAATTATTTAAGAAACTCAAAAAAACTTGGAGCCAGTTTAATAGTTGGTATCAATTCAAATCAATCTACAAAAAAATTAAGTAAAGGACTAGATCGGCCAATTATCGATGAAAAAGATAGGGCTGAAATTATTTCATCCTTAAAATATGTAGATTTATGTATAATTTTTGATGAATTAACACCTGAAAATCTAATCAAAGTAATTAATCCTGATATATACACAAAGGGAAATGATTATAATGTGAACAATATTTCATACGTAAACACATTAAATTTATTAAAAATAAAGACTTACTTTATACCACTTACCAAAGATAAATCTTCAACTTCGATAATCAATAAAATAAGGAATAATAATATAATTTGATTAATTTATTTTAAATCCTCATAAGTATCTATGTCATATAAATCCTTATTTTCTAATATTAGAGGTAATATGAAATCACCACTCACAGTATTTTGATCAAGCGTACTTCTTTTAATAAACTCAATATCTCCTGATTGAAAATAAAACTGCGGTAACTGTTGCCTTGGTAAATTATATGGCTCAAAAATATTATCTTGTGCGGAAATCATTTTGTCTCCATCAAGAAACCATTGCCTATAACTATGTTGGCTTACAGGTACAACACTCCTTACAGAAGTTCCTAATTTATTGTTTTTTAAAATTTGATAAGCTTTTTCTATTAAATTTGGTGGCCTAAGAGGTGACGTCGGCCTTAAAAGAGCGATGTAATCAATTTTATTTTTAGTTTCTTTTTCTAAAAAATTAACAGCATGTTTAACTACAGGGTAATCTTGAACTTTGTCTCCAGACAAATCGTTAGGCCTAATAAATGGAGCTCTAGCTCCAAATTCGTTAGATATTGAAGCAAATTCTTCTGAGTCAGTGGAAACAATTACTTCTTGAATTAATGGTGATTTTTTTGCGTAAATAATACTATGAGCTAATAAAGGTTTACCTTTAAATTGCAATATATTTTTAAAAGGTATTCCTTTGCTTCCAGAACGTGCAGGAATTAATGCTATTATGTTCTTCATTTATAACCTTATTATTTAGATATCATTCCAATTTATAGCAGTGTCTTTTTTAATATCCTTCTTAGCTTTTCTACCAACTATAATATCAATATATTTCGGAAGAATACCACCACCAGGACCCTTTACGATAATATCTTTAGGCTTAATTTTTTTACCTTTAGTAAGATTGTTGGAAGCGTATATACATTTTTGTTGCATATTTAAAGTAGTCAATTCTGCGGGTTGAACTTTTTTAATCCCATTCCCTAATATTTTGGGCACTCTATTAGCAATGTCTACCAACTGCGACATTTCATCTAATTCTGATGATAAAATATGATCTGGACCAACCATTGTTCTAGAAAGAGTAAAATGACGTTCAATTATGTTAGCCCCAAGAGCAATTGCAGTATGAGATACAAATAATCCAAAGGTATGATCCGACAAACCAACAGGAACTTTAAAAGTATTCTTCAAAGTCTCAATGGCAGACAAATTCATCTCTTCTTCAGGCGCAGGATATGAGGAGTTACAATGTAATAATATAATGTTGGGGTTACCTGAATTTAATATAATGTTTAGAGCATCCTCTATATTAGATAAAGTGCTCATGCCTGTGGAAAGAATAATGGGTTTCATTTTTTTGGCTACATATTCAATTAATGGAAGATTAACTAGATCCATTGAAGCTATTTTATATGCAAATACTCCTAAGTCTTCAAGAAAATCAACACTTTGAAAATCAAATGGAGTAGAAAAAATTTGAATTTTTTTGAAAGCCGCATAATCAAATATAGTTTTCTGATCTTCAAATGATAAAGATAAGCGTTCAAATAAATCATAAATGTTTTCTTGTAAGCCATCAGCTTTTTCAGCATATTTTGCAAACTTTTGCGTTTTAGAGACCCTACTGTTTTTAGTAAATGACTGAAATTTTATTGCGGAGCAACCAGATAAAACTGCTTGATCTATTAATTCTTTAGCTACATTGACATCGCCATTATGATTAATGCCTGCTTCGGCAATAATATAGCATTCATTTCCAGACCCTACTTTTTTATCACCTAATTTAACAATACTATTTTGTATCACGGGGGTGATTTGTTTAATCGTTTTAGAATTAATTTTATTATTGTTTAATATTTCGTCTGAAATATCAAATGCCATATGAAATAGAATTTGGCTATCTGCATAATTAAAATCTCCACCTGTTCCAAGTGAATATAACTGATCATATTTTCCAATTACTGACCTTGTTTTGGCTAACTCTTTTTGATATCCAGTAGTTTGGACAGGGTACACAAAGTCTTCCTTATGAGAAATAGTGTCAAGAATATCGGTTTTACTAAGTGAGAATGTCTTTTGTAAATCGGTAATAATTTTATTTATAAACTCTAAATCAGTTAAATTATCAACATAATCATTTTTACTATAACAAGTCTCAGTAACTATTATTGATTTATTATTCTTACCTAGTGATCTACTCATAGTTTTAGGCTCAGTAATCCTATTAAAAAGTATTTTTTCGTGATCAAAATATAACCAATTATTGCCCTTTGGTAGCAATCTATCCTTATTAATTAAGAGATAACCTAATCTAACCCCTCGAAAACTCAGTTTTGGTACATAATTGAAAAATTTTGCTAAAATTGTAATTGGAATAGATGAAATTATTATGTCATTGGGATCAACTGATTGTTTGGAATTATCTGAAAAAATTATTTCTGTAATTAATTTTCCTGAAGTTTTAAAGCTAGTGACCTTTTTATTGAATTCTATTTTACCTCCAAATTCAATAATTTTATCCGCTATTCTAGAATAGATAGCCCCAGTTCCTTTTTTTGATACTGCTGACCATTCATTCACATAAAATGGAGAGATTTTTTCTCTAAATTGAATTCTTTTAGGAGCCCAATCTGCAGTCATATCATTTGGATTAATACCCCAAATTTTCATGGGATATTTTTCGTAGAACATGCTTCTCAAAGTTGGACCAACCTGAGCGTCCATATATTCTTTATAATTTGATGCTTTTGCTTTTTTTAAGTTATCAATTAATGTAATTTCGTTAACAATTTTTTCTCTCAAATCTTGAGGGTAGTTTGAAATTTGCTCCCAGGAAATTGGATAAGGATGAAATTCGTCAAATTTTTCACCTTTAATATTACCACAATAATATCTACCTTCTTCTAACAAGTCGCCAAATTCTTCTTTCCAAAAATTTTCTAAGTTTTTGTCGGGTGTATGAAAAATATGAGGGCCTATATCTAAGATGAAGTCATTCCATTCCCAACTTGCACATAAACCACCAACTCTAGTTGAAGCTTCAAAAACATTAACTTCCCTTTTATTTTCAGACAATTTCCACGCTGAGACCAAACCAGTAGGCCCAGCTCCAATTACAAAAATTCTTCCTTTATTATTAATAGCCATCTATGACATTTCTGAAAAATATTGGTTAATTTTAAAATAATTTGAAACATATTTTATTTGTTTAAATTGAGAATTTGTTAATTTTTCTATTAATTGACCTCTACCATCTGCCATACCATAAATGATCTTAGGAGAGTCAAAATTGTCAACTATAATATCCCCTAACTTTCCATATATTCCACCAGATATTATATATATTTTATCCCCTAATAATTTTCTCCCAGTTTTATTATTAATTATTTTTTTAATCATAATTGCTTGATCAACAAAAGAAATTATCCCAGATGTAACATCACTTCTATAAATGTTTAGCCCCAGCTCATAGGCATAGTCAATAGCACTTTCGGTGATATTACCTTTTCCACAATCTACAAGAATTCCCCCTTTCACAATTACGGATACCATACTTTCATTAATAATTAAGGAATCCGTTTTTCCTGTTCCAATAACAACGTCACATAATGCACATGCTCTTACTGGATCTTCATAATATTCAGCATTTGCTAATGTATTCTTTGGTTTAATAGAATTGATTGTACTTGCTAGTTGCAGCCCTAAAACTTTATCTCTTCTATTAAGGTTTACATATGACCCACTTTCTACAAGCTTTAAAGCAAGCTTAAAGCCAATATTTCCTGATCCTACAATCGCTATCTTTAAATTAGCAAAATTTTTAAATTTATGGCTCAAGAAAAACCAAATAGATTCAACGGTTAAATCATTTGGTTTGTAATTAATAATTTTATGTGAAGGGAAAGTTTTTCTCACTGCAGAGGAAATATTTCCAAATTCAACACCTGAAGCTGTTTTTGAATTTTCTACGTATAGTGCTTTTTTTAAGTTAAAAGCAAGAAAAATTTTTTCATGAGGAATATTTTGAATTGGTATTTTTTTTTCGACATCCAATAGTAGATAATCTATTGAACCTTCAATATAATTTGCAACAATAAGAGCCTCAATTTGAGAACCTACTATACAGCCTGCAATAAGTTTATCTCCAGATAATCTTATGGGAGTGGTATATGGGTTAATCTTTGTATCTGAGCTAACAGAACTAATTGAATAAAATATAGTTTGATTTTTCTTAACAATTCTTGCAATTTCTAAAGAATACGCGACTACAATATTTTTCCATTGTTTTAATCTCGAAATCTCGTTTTTATAATTTACCATTTTGTAAATCCACCGTCGACTATAATATTTTCGCCATTAATATATTCATTTTGTTCATTTAATAAAAAGTCTAAGGCTGGCAGCAAGTCATTAGGTGAGCCCATCCTTCCTGTTGGATTTTTTATATTATATTTTTCTATAAAACCTTGTGCTTGATTTCTTTCCAAACCTCCAGGAGATATTGTATTGATTTGAATATTATCAGAGGCAAAATGAGTTGCTAAATATTTTGATAACATAATGATTCCGCTTTTAGACATACTGTAAACTTCTGAATTGTTTCGGCCACTTTCACCGTATATCCTGTAATCACTACTATTCACTCCATAAATTGAACCAATATTAATTATTTTACCAAATTTTGCTTCAATCATAATTTTTATTGCTTCTCTAGACATAAGAAAAGTCCCAACTAAATTTACGTCTAAAACTTTTTTAAATTCCTCCAAAGTTCGTGAGAGAAAAGGTGTAAAGACACCTATTCCCGCATTGTTCACTAGACCATAAAGCTCATTGATACTAGAAAAAAAATCTACAACTTCATCTTCTTTTGTAATGTCAATTTCTACATTTTGAATATTTTTTTTATTATTTTTACTTTTTTTTTTGTCTAATGCGTAAACGTAATAATCATTCTTACTATTGCTTAGATGATTAACAAATGATTGTCCTATTTGACCTGAAGAGCCTGTTAAGATTATTTTTTTTGTAAATGTCATTTTTCATCTCAAATTATTTATTAATTAACTTAATTATACTCTTAAAAGAATTTTGTAAGTTTTCTAAATTATAATAACCTAGCACATTTGAGTCTGTTTGAAAATCTCCACAATTTCCACTAAAACTTCCCAAGTATATGTCCTCTAAGTGTTTTATCAATATGCGTTTATTTAATTTTTTATAACGTAAAAGAAGGTCAGAAACCTCTTCTTTAAATGGATTAAATTTATTTTGTAATAATATTTTATGAAAAAACATTTCGGTTGCCGTTATGGAAGGAACATTTAAGATACTTCCTTCAAGTGAACTAGTTCCAGTATTAGAAATAACTAAGCTTGCATTTTTTATTGCACTTCTAGCGTTTTGGTAAGGATGCAGTAAAATTACATTAGGTATTTCTAATAAACTTTTATAAAAACTGTTGGGCCTATTACCTATAGCATGAGAATGCTCTTTAACTAATAAGGTATAATCATTTGGAGTTGTATTAGAGATATTTCTAATAAATTCAACTTGATTTGAATATTTTGTCCCTACCACGTCTATTGAAGCTTCTGGCTGAACATGTAAAGTAATTAAAATATATTTTTTATCAACTTTATTTAATTTTTTAAAGTCTAATAAAAAAAGCTGATATTTTGACCGTATTATAGATTTAATTTTGACAAACACATCATTGAAGACCGAGTTTTGTATATTTGGATTTCTCAAATTAAATATTGATATTTTTATTAATCTAAAAAGTTTAGGAATTTTTGTAAAATCTAACTTATTTCTATTATTAAACTTAGTAAAATATTGTACTGGTCTGTCATTAACAACACTACTAAAAGCCTCCTTAGATAATTGAAGTGCATTTTTAGAATTTGGATTTTTATAAAACTTTAAATGATTTTCGTCTTGAAAAGCCATAAATCTATCCGGTAATAATTTATCTTTTACAGGAGCCACGATAGAAACTTTATATTTTTTAGCAAATTTACAAATTAATATTTCGTGTGTCCAAGTTGGTTCAATAAATATTATTTTTGGTTTAACACTTTTAAAAAAATAATCTATTTTGTTTAAAAGAAAAAATAAATATTTATCTACATACCTCTTACTTTTCTTTCTTAGAGTTCTATCCATGTACACAATCGAATTTAATTTTATATCTAAAAATTCTTCAAAATAGGCTTTAGATTTACCATCAAATTTTTTAAAATTACCTGAAAAATATAAATTTAAAATATTTTTTTCAGCAAACCCAGATTTCTTAAATAACTTATACTCTTCAGGCATTACTGAGATAATATGGGTTAAACCAATATTTTTGAGAGCTAAAAACCAAGACCTTGATCTGTAGTGACTTTCAACCAACACTATTGAAATGGACATTTAGACTTTTTCCTAAGGTAAAAATACAAAAAATTAAACTAACCAATTACGTGGATTAGTCCACTCATTTTGATTTTTGGAAATTTCATGTATTGTATTTTTAATATTATTGCATAATTTGATGTTTGATTTTTTAAGGATACCACTTATGTTACCCTTGTTTTTAGAGCTGATGATAATATGATGCAATCCTTCTAAAGAGTTAACATAAGATATTAACATACCCAAATAATCAACTTTATAGGAATATGCCAACTCCTTTAACAATTTTACCATTTTTGAAATCTCACTGTAATAATTAAAATGTTTTTTTTGATTTTCAACATTTAACAAAGAACCTTGAAGGAAGATAGATCTTGCTACTAAAGTTTTTTTAAATGTATGTTTAATTGCGATGTTATATAAATGTGTGTTTGCAACACTAACAGGCAACTGAATGACATCATATACTTTAAGAGATAATGATCTTTTAAGTTCTAAAGAGTTGTAAATTGATACCCCTACTTTTTTGGCCAATCCACTTGATTTAATTTCTTTAAGTGTGTTTTGTACAAATTTATCTTCAATTATATTAACGTCATTTTGATGTAAATATAAACATTCAACATGATCAACATTTAATTTTTTTATAGATTCTTTTAAGCTTTGAATTACTTTATCTTTTGTATAATGTGAATTAGTTTCTAATCCATCAACTTTAGTCCACATGCTAAACTTTTGAACGCTATTTTGATGAAATTTACCAACTGTTTTCTCTGAGTTTCCATAAGATGGTGCAGTATCAATATGCCTTACTCCAACATTATAAATATACCTTAAATAACTGCTAGCAAGAGACGGCTTGTTAGACGAAGAAAATCCATATTCAGGCATACCTAAACCTGCTGATCCAAAAATATATTTATTGTTTTTAGAAAAGGACATACTTATCCTTTAATATATTATTATGATTTTTACCATACTGATCTTCCACCATCTATTATTATATTTTGACCAGTCATATATTTTGAATCGTCTGAACAAAGAAATTGAACTGCAGCTTTATACTCTTTAATATTAGCCATTCTTCCCATTGGTATAAGTTTTTCAACTTTTTCAACAAAATCACTTGGTTGCTTAGTAAATACTCCTCCTGGAGACAAAGCATTAGCCCTTACTTTACCATCCAACCAATAAGTTGAAAGATATTTAGTCAAACCTACCAATGCTGACTTTATAACTGAATAAGTGATTGGCTTGACTGGTTGTTTATTTTCATCAAGATTTGTGTCTCTTAAATATAATCTTTGATCTGGTGAAATTACCGAGAGGTCCGAGGCAATATTTAAAATAACTCCACCAGAATGTTCCGCAAAATAATTACCAAAAACTTTTGAACATAGAAAAGCACCTGTAAGGCCTACTGCAATTTCTTTATTCCATTGATCAAGTGAAAAATTTTCTAAACGACTAAATTCCAAAAATTTGTTTTTGGTGACCTTCGCATCTATTGCAGCATTATTTATTAGGATATCAATTTTTTTTTCTTTATGAATTATATTTTTAAGAACAGATTTTACAGATTTTTCAGATGTTACATCCAAGTATATCTCTTTATAATTCTCATTATTATCAAATCTTTTACTATCTAATAAATTTATATCACCTGAATATACTATAGCACCTTTTTCTATTAGGGCTTCACAATGTTCCTGTCCTAATAAGCCGCATCCACCAGTAACCAAAGAAACCTTATTTAATAAATCACTAGACATTTAAATACCTTTTGTTTGACCACCATCAACTATAAAAGTCTTTCCAGTTGAAAATGAAGAAAATGAGGATAAAAGGAAGGCCACAAAGTTCGAAATTTCTTCTGGTGTACCAAATCTATTTAATATCACCTCTTTTTTAAGCATATTCATCACTTCATCCTCGTTGTTTTTTATTTTATCTTCCCAAACAGATCCCTCAAAAATTATATTACCAGGTGCCACAGCATTAATTCTTATTTTATAGTCATATAAGTATTTTGCAATTGATGAGACATACATATTTAATGCAGCTTTTGCAACTTGATAACCAGGTGGGGCCCCTAAATTTTCAAATCCACAAATAGATGATATACAAACAATACTCCCATTTTTTTTAGCCATGAAATCTGGGGAGTTTGCAATAATATTAGTTGCAGGAAATAAATTTTTCTTCATCATTAAACTTATTTGTTCAAAAGAACCTTTTGTATTATTTAGTGAAGATCCGTCCCCAACATTGCAAACTATGTGGTCTAACAAACCAAAATTTTTTTTAATTTTTTTTAGCAAAATTTTTGAATCAGAATAATTTGATACATCAGCTTTTAAATGTTGAAACGAATTTTTCTTTAAATTTTTTAATTGTTTTAAATTTTTTGATCGTGAATTAAAAATTACGTTCGCACCTAGATCCAACAAATTCTTGCCAATACAAAAGCCTATTCCTTGAGTAGATCCAGTAACTAATATTAATTTATTTTTAAATTTTATATTCATGCTATAATCCTTTAGTACTCCAACCACCATCAATTACTAATTCGGTGCCAGTAACATATGATGATGCATCTGAAGCTAAATAAATTGACGCTCCTAGTAGTTCTTTTAACTCTCCCCATCTACCTAAGGTAGTTCTATTTTCCCTTTTATTTTTTTCATTTGAATTCTTAAAGCTTAAAGTAGTCATTTTTGTATGGAAATAACCCGGAGTTATACAGTTTACCCTAATATTTTGAGAACCAAAGTCATTTGACAAGGCTCTTGAAAGTGACAACACGGCTCCTTTACTTGCACAATAAGATGGGTTATCTGGGAAACCCAAATTAGCTCCTATACTTGAAAAATTAATTATTGACGAACCACTTATAAATAGTGGTTTTAACTTAATTATAATATTAAACATTGATCTTACATTTGTACTAAATGTTTGATCAAATCTACTAATTTCATTTTGGGTAACAGATTGAGCAATACTTATACCTGCAACATTCAATAAACAATTTATTCTAATTTTCTCATCTTTTATATATTGAATTATGGATTTTAATTTTTTTTCATCATTTAAATCACATTCGTAAAAAAACTTAAAATCAATTTTTTCTTGAGGCCTTGATCTTGATATACCAATTACCTGAGCACCATTTAAAATAAATCCTCTTGCTAATTCAAGACCTATTCCAGACCCACATCCTGTTATAATTACTATTTTATCTTTTATAGAAAATAATTCACTAAGTTTCACTTAATCCGTATCCATTCATAATTACTTCACAAAGTTTTATATCTTCTACTTCGTCAATTTGAAAACTCTTGTATTCTTCCATCTTATGATATCCTATCTTACCACCTAACCTATTTTTATACTTCCTTAAAATTTTAGGCTTAAAAATATAAAAAGAGCCATTTTCGTGATATTTGGTTTTAATTAGTTGCCTTCTTGATCTATTTTTGAAATCATAATTCGCAGAAATTAGTTTTTTATCTTTTTTTATCCAAATAAAATAATCCTTTAAAAAGTTAACAGATAAGAGGCTATCTAATCTTTTATTTTTCATTTTTTCTAATGCATCTTCAAACTCAGTAGATCCTCTTAGAGGAGATGTAACTTGAGGAGCCACAATAAAGTCTAAAAGATAGCCTTTTTGATCATTTATATAATCTAAAGCATGTAACCATGAATCTTCAGAGGAACTAGAATCTTCAGCTAAGTGTGCAGGTCTCAAGATTGGAGTAACTTTTTTTTTAACTGCAAACTCTAAAATTTCATTAGAATCAGAGCTTACAAAAGTTTCCTTAATGTATTTACAATTCAAGCAATGATCAATAGTCCACTCTATAAGTGGTTTTCTTAACACTTTTATCAAGTTTTTATTTTTAATGCCTTTAGAACCACCTCTAGCTAGTATTATAGCAAAACTATTCATAATATGCCTTTAATTTTTCATTTGATTTTTTTATTAAATTACCATTTTTTAGAGTAATCACATTATCACAAAAAGGTATGACAAATTTGTCATGGGTAACTATTATTAAAGTATATTTATTTAAATTTCTAATATTTGTAAGAACTGTCTCTGCTGTTTTTTTATCTAAAGCACTGAAAGGTTCGTCTAGAATAATAATTTCCTTGTCATCATAAATAGCTCTCGCTAATCCTATTCTTTGCCTTTCTCCTCCTGAAATTTTTATCCCTCTTTCTCCCATCGTCTTTTTTGAATGAATAAAAGGAATAAATTTGTCTAATTTTGCATATTTTAGTGCTTCTATAATTTTACTATTTTCGTTTCTTTCACTCAAACCTAATGTAATATTATCAGAAATTGACCCATCAATTATAATTGTTTCTTGGGGAACATAAGAAATCATATTTTTCCATGCAGCAATGTTACTGATATTTAATTTTTGTTTGTCTATTTTAACATTACCAACAGACGGTTCTAATAACCCCGAGACAATTGAAACTAACGTTGTTTTACCCGACCCAGTTGTTCCTAATATTCCAGTAATCTTATTTTTTTCAATACAACAATTTATATTCGTAATACTTGAATTTTTATTGTTTGGATATGAATAAGATAAATCAATAATTTTTATCTTTTCACAAAATTTAACACTTTTTTGTAATGATGGTTTAGTAAATTTATCTTCTAAGTTCAAATAACTTAAAATATCAATGAACGATTCTTTGGCACCCATGATTGTTGAAAAGCCAGAATAAGCTTTTAGTACTAAAGGTATAACTCTATACACCCCAAAAAAAACTCCTCCCAAAATTGGAATGATCTCTATTAAGAAACCCATTTTATATGATATTAAGCAAAATATTGTTCCCAAAAGAATTATTATAAGCTCTAACCAAAGCCTAATACTTTGTGACAAAAAAACATTGTCACCCTCTGCAAACTTTAATTTCCTGTTAGCTTTGTCAAATTGATCCGTGAATAAGCTGTATATTTGTTTCATCGAAATAAGTTTGATAGCAGATATTGTTTCTGATATATTTTTAATTACCAAGTCTGAATTTTCAGAAATAAATTTACTATTTTTACTTATTCGCGATTTTGTCATTTTCCAAAAAAAGTAAAATAATAAAACAAACACCCCAAATACTAACAAAACCTTAATACCTATTTGTAAAACTAATACTCCGAGAACTCCTATTATTATTATTATATTTGATAAGACTAAAATTATTGGATGAACTATCTCTAAGCTTAAAATATTAATTTTTTTAGTTAAGTTACTTATTATTTCACTTGTCGTTGTTTTAAAATAAAACTCTAAAGGTTGCTTTAATGTTTTCGTAAACATTAATACACCCATATCACTTCCAACAATATGAGAAAATCTTAACATAGACCATAATAAAATTACCCTACACAAACACGCTAAAATAAGAAATATTATAAAGACAAAAAAAACACTTTCTGATGAAAAATCTTCAAAAAACAAATTAAATGAGTTAATTTTTTCATTTTCGTCTTTAGTATTTATTTTAGTCATCAATGATAAAAGATTAAATATTGAACCTACAGTTAAAACCTCGAATCCCGAAGTAATAACAGAGAATAAAAGTAAGAATATTGCCTGATTTTTTCTCTTAGGTGATAAGACCATCCATAAATTTTTTAGCAAATGGTTCATGTTATTATTTAAATAATCCTCTTATGATTATTAAATCCACTCTAATTCTCCAAGTTTTTTAAGAATATCTTCTTCATCTATAGTATATTTGCACCTTATATTCCATGGGCATTTAAAAGGATAATTATCGAAAGGGCCATTTTCTTTACCTACGCACGGCATACAATTGTATAAGGGTTTAAAAATATAATTAGAATTTTTGTTAGGCCAATTATAAACCTTATAAGAAGAAAAATTGTATAATGTTAAGGTTTTTTTATTAAGAAAATTAGATAAATGATGGACACCATTATCATTTGCTACAACAAAATCAGATTTTTTAACTAATCCTATTAAATCTTTAATATTAGTTTTTCCTGCTAAATTTATAGGTTTAAACTTAGAGGGTAAATTTTTTACAATATTATCAATGATTTTTTTATCTATGGTTGTTCCAACAACAATAGGTGTCAAATTGGTATTTTCTATCATTTTCTGAATGAAATTAGCGTAAATTTTATAATCTAAAAATCCCATTGACCAATTTGAATCTTTTGTTGGACTTAAAATAAAGTAACTAGAATTTGGTATGAAAGAGGATTTCAAGTTTTGATATTTACTTTTATATATTATATTATGTTGTTTGGACATATTTTTACTTGTAATATTAAAAATATTTTTTTCTAAAATACTATATTTTAAAAATTTATTGTCTGTTTTAATTTCTTTTTTCTCTAATGGAAAGCCTTCAAAAGCTAACTGATTCTGATTATATAGAAACCCAATAGTTGATGGTTTTTTTAAAAAAATATGAAATAAAATAAATTCGAGAATTGGAGATTGTTGAATTAGTATTATATTCTTATTTGTTTTGCTATACTTTTTTAATTCTTTTAAAATTTGATTTTTAATATAAAATATAACTTCTATATCATCATTTAATAATGTATCAATACCTCTAAATTTTTTGTCAATCAAAATAGTTATGTTAAATTTTTTTGACAAATTTTTTAGAAAAGGAAAAGCTAAAATACAATCTCCTAATCCACCATAACATATATAAATAAATTTAGTTTCGTTGGTAAAGGCAACTTTTTTTGAATTTCTATAATAATATGGTGCTAAATAACTTATAATTAGCCTTAAGTATCTGTCAAATTTTGACCCTTGAAATAAATGCTTCAAATAAACTAATAAAAACAATTTGAATTCCTTTAAATAAAGTTTATTTGTCTAAATATAATAAATATGCAATTTATTCATACTTATAATTGTTAATTAAATAAAGAAATTAAAAATGACCAATTATTTCGATAAATTGTTAATGAGAAACCATAGAATTTTAATATTTGGTAAATACGGACAAATAGGAAGTGTATTTAATGAATATTTGGGAAGAAATTCAAATGTTCTTCAACTAGGTCGTAAAGATATAGATTTCTTACATTCAGTCCATATTCCTAAGATTGTTAGAGAATTCAATCCCAAATATATCATTAACACATCTGCATATACTGATGTAAACGGTGCAGAAAGTAATCCTGATATTGCAAATGAAATCAACTGTAATGCAGTTAAAATTTTAGCTGAAGCAGCTAAAATGAATAATTCAACATTAATTCATTATTCAACTGATTATGTTTTTGATGGGGAAAAAAAAACAAGGTATCACACTTCGGATAAACCTAATCCTATAAATATGTATGGTAGAACCAAATATAGAGGTGAAAAAAAAATAATTGAAAGTGGTTGTAATTTTTTTATTTTCAGGATTAGTTGGCTAGTTTCTGAATTTGGCAAAAATTTTGTAAAAACTATCCTGACAAAATTAAATGAAGACAGTGACTTATCGATTGTTGATGATCAGATAGGCTCACCTATTTCATCTAATTTAGTAGCTGAGATCACATGTAAAATCATAATTAATAACATAAACACAAAAAAGATTTTTCACTTAAGCACTCAAGGCGAAGTATCTTGGTATCATTTTGCCTTATACATTTCTCAAATTGCAAAGAATATAAACAGAAATATTATTATAAATCCTATTAAAACTTCTAAATATCCTTCTAGAGCTTTTAGACCAAAAAACTCTCTTTTTGATCTTTCAGAAATAGAAACAGTAATTAAATCACAAATGCCATTTTGGAAGGATGATATAACATCGATAATTAAAAAATTAGATTTCAATTCTTAAAAATTTTTTTTATTGCAATGTTTGTTCAAATATTTTTTTATATAATTATGTTGTGGTATTGTTGAATTCAATCCATTATCACCTCTAAACGCTTGAAGAATAAATATTCCTTCATAATTTACTTTATCTAAATATATAAATATATCTTTAAAATTACAATCTCCTAAACCTAGTGCGACAGAATTTCCATGTAATTTTCTATCTTTTATGTGTATATTTGTTACAAGATGTCCATATTCTTCGAATTCTTCATAAAAATTATATCCCAAAGATGCACTATTACCTGTATCATAGTTGATTTTAATTTGAGGTCGATTAATCTCATTAATTAGTTCTAAAAATTGCTTAGGAGGTAAATCAGTCTCTAAACAAATATTAACTTCGCTTACATCATTCTCTTGGTAAAGAAGATTAAAAAATTTAATAACTTGTCTAAATTTTACTTTATTAGACAAAATAGAAGAATTATCAACAAGAGGTATAACAATATCTGTTACTCCTAATTTATAAGCGTTTAAAATTAAAGTTTTTAAAGTTTGTAAGTTCTCTTTTTGTTGAATTAAATCATCTAAAAAAAGTGGTGAATCCATAAAGTAATCAGCGCAAATTGATCTAACCAAAACATTATAGTTCTGTGACAGAAAAAAAATTTCTTCTAAACCTGTGTCATTCATTAATGGATTTGAATTAGCTAAATTATAATCTAATATAAATTCGATACAATCAAACCCTAAATTTGATGCACATTTGAACTCATCCTGCCAATATCCAACAGGATGAGCTTGATAATTACCGTTATATTTAGGTAATAATCTACCTTGCATTATTCCAAAAAGATTCTTAATCATTTCTTTATTTTTACAAATGTGCTCTTAATTTCTTAGCAACTTCAATTTCTTCTTTTGTTATTTTTTTTATACCATCACCAAGAGATATTTCTATTTTTCTAATTGCCCCAACTAGCTGTCTCAATCCATGAGGTTCAATAGATGCAGCTTGGTCTGACCCATACATAGTTCTGTCTAGAGTAATATGTCTTTCTATAGATGTTGCACCTAAAGCCACAGCAGCGTAACTTATAGCTAGTCCTGTTTCATGACCACTATATCCAACATCACATTTAAACTCATTGGCCAAAGTTTGGATACACTTTAAATTTGCATCTGTGTCAGGCATTGGATAAGTTGAAACTGTATGCATTAGTTCAAATGGACAATCCATATTTTTAAAAATATCTACAGCTGTTTTTATTTGATCGATAGAGGACATTCCTGTAGAAATGAAAGTATGTTTTTGTTCTGACGCTACTTCATTTAGAAATTCTCGAGAGACAATCATAGCTGATGCAACTTTATTATATGAACAATCAAATTGCCTCAGATATTTCTGACTTTCTATGTCCCAGGCAGACGCAAACCATTTGATATTTAAAGACTTGCAATATTCATCTATCTTTTTATAATCTTGAAAAGAAAGCTCTAACCCGTTTTTTTGATCTCTTTGAGTTATTCCCCACGGACTTTCTCTAGGTGAGTCTAATAATTCTTTAGTGTATACCTTATCTACGGTCCTTTTCTGAAATTTGACGGCATCACAACCAGCATCTTTAGCTACATCAATTAGCTTTTTAACTGTGGTCATATTACCATTATGGTTGATGCCAATTTCTGCTATTATTTTAACACTCATTTTTTTCCCCTGAAAAATTATTAAATTAAAAGTAGGTTAAGTTAGTGTGATGAGTTGATTTTCTAAAAGTTTTTCTTCTAAATATTGCATCAGAGAATGTCCTAAAATTATATGACATTCTTGTATTCTAGCTGTATTAGAACTTGGAATAATAAAAGAATGGTTGCAATAATTTTTTAATTGTCCTCCATTATTTCCCAAAAAACCGATTGTATCCATTCCAATCGAATTAGCAGCAATTGCTGCTAATTCTAAATTTTCGGACATTCCAGACGTACTAATACAAATTAATACATCTTCTTTCTTTCCCAGAGCTAAAATATTTCTTTCAAAAATATGTTTATAACCAAAATCATTTCCACAAGCAGTAATTGTAGATGTGTCCATAGCTAAAGCGATTGCGGGTATAGGGTTTCTATTAACTTTCGGACGCAACCTTACCAATAATTCAGCAGCTAAATGCTGAGCATCAGCGGCAGACCCCCCATTTCCACATAATAAAATTTTACCTTTATTAGCAATGCATTTGACTAATATGTTTCCTATTATACCAAAAATATCCGTATATTCTTTGTCTTGTAATTTTGTTTTTACTTTAATTCCTTGAATCAAAGCTTCTTTAAAAATATCTTTCATATAATTTTTCTTTCTCCTAGATCAAAAAATTTAAAAATTATTTAATCTATAATTCTCTTTGAATGTTAATGATTTTCTATCTTTTTTAGAGAGAATTGGTTTTTTACATGACCAATCAATATTAAGGTAATCATCATTCCAAATTATTGAACACTCGGAGTCCTTTTTGTAAGGTTTGTCTACTTTATAAGATATTTGTGTATTATTATCTAGAGCTAAAAACCCGTGGGCAAACCCTGCTGGCACAAAAATAGATTCATTTTGAATATCATCTAAAATATAACTTATCCATTTACCAAAACTTTTCGAGTTTGGCCTAACATCGACGATTACATCCAAAATTTTACCCCTTATCACAGATATTAGTTTTGTTTGTGCAAATTTATCTTTTTGGAAGTGCAACCCTCTTAATACATCTTTTTTTGAAAATGAAATATTTTCTTGAAAAATATTAAAAGATATACCAGTTTCCATTTTAAAATTGTAAGAATGAAAATTTTCGTAAAAACATCCTCTGTTATCATTGTGTTTTAAAGGACTTAAAACAATGATTTCAGAAAAACAAAGGTGCTTCACTTGCATATTCATTAATTTAGCTTTCACGATATATTTTTACATCAATTCAAAAAAAGTTTATAACAATAAACAATTTAATTATATATTATTATTATCAAATGAGGAGAATTTTTGTCTCAAAAAAATAATATATTAGTTACTGGTGGAGCAGGTTTCATAGGTTCTGCCTTATGCAGAAATATTGTAAAAAACACTGATTCTAATTTAATTATTTTAGATAAATTAACTTATGCTAGCAATTTAGATTCCTTAAGTACAATCTTGCCAAAAAAAAACGTGTTTTTTTATAAGGAGTCAATAGGTAACATTAGGTTTTTAAAAAATATTTTATTAAAACATAATCCTATATCAATTTTTAATTTAGCAGCTGAAACTCATGTTGATAACTCAATATTAAATCCTACCACCTTCATAGAAACTAATGTATTACACACTCATAATTTTTTTCAGACAATACTAGAATATTATAAAAGACTACCACATACTATCTCATCATCATTTAAACTTCTTCATGTATCTACTGATGAAGTTTATGGAGATATAAAACTAGATGAACCAGCTGCAGATGAGAGTGCTGCCTATAATCCGAGTTCTCCTTATTCAGCTTCAAAAGCTTCATCGGATCATTTAGCCAAAGCCTATTTCCGAACTTATGGACTCCCAGTTCTTATTTCAAATTGTTCAAATAATTATGGCCCCTTTCAAAATAATGAAAAATTCATTCCAGTTATATTAAATAATTTAATAAAAAATAAAAAAATTCCTGTTTATGGATCTGGAAAACAAATTCGAGAATGGATCTATGTAGACGATCATTGTGATGCACTCTTAAAGTTGATAAATAGAGGTGTATTAGGTCAAAGTTATAATATAGGAACAGGACATGAGTTAACTAATATTGAACTAATTCAAAAAATTATTACTATTTTAACCGAACTTCGCATTATTAGAAACAATGAAATTAATAACTATTTAAACTTTATAACAGACAGACTTGGACATGATAAAAGATATGCCTTGAATAGCAATAAGATAATGAGTTTATGTGATTGGCAACCAAAGACTGAGATAAATGATGGCCTGAAAAAAACAATAGATTATTATATAAATAATAATAACTAAATTAAAAAAAATCTTATGTAGGAGTTTTCATGAGAAAAGGTATTATTTTAGCTGGTGGGGATGGTTCTAGATTATTTCCCTTAACTTTTAGTGTGACTAAACAACTTCTACCTATTCATGACAAGCCTATGATATATTATCCATTATCAACCTTACTTGAACTAGAAATAAAAAATATTTTAATAATCTGCAAAGAAAAAGATAAATTGCAATTAAACAATTTATTAGGTGATGGCAGCAATTTTGGAATTACTTTATCTTATCTAACACAAAACAAACCTAACGGAATTGCCGAAGGGTTGGTAATTGCAGAGGATTTTCTTTCAGGTGATGATTGTGTATTTATTTTAGGCGATAATCTTTTCATAGGACAATTTGAAAGTAAAGTTATTAAAAATGAATTATATAAAAAAAATGGTGCAACTATATTCAGTTATAAAGTCAATGATCCTGAAAGATATGGCGTTGTTATATTAGACAAAAATGATGAACCTAAAGAAATTTTTGAAAAACCTAAAAAATTTATTTCAGAATATGCAATTACAGGTATTTACTTTTACGATCAAGAAGCTGTAAATATTGCTAAAACGTTAAAACCATCTAAAAGAAAAGAGTTAGAAATTACAGATGTTAATAAACATTATTTGTCTAAAAAACTTCTTCGAGTAGTAAACTTAGATAAAAATATTACCTGGCTAGATGCAGGGACAATTAGTTCTTTTTATGATGCTTCACATTTAGTGTCTACAATAGAAATTAGAACGGGAAGGAAGATAGCTTGTTTGGAAGAAATTTCTTTTTCAAAAAAATTTATCTCTTTAGACTTATTAAAAAAAAACAGGGAGCGGTATGGACCTAGCAATTATGGTAAATATTTGGAAAAAATCATAAATAAAAACTTTTAATTTAAGTTATTTCAATTCCTTTTGAGTTATGTATGTAGGTGATAAAGAAATCCTTTTTAATGCATCTGATAAATTTTCGACTAAAACTAATGAATGATGGCCACTAGCATGAATAATACTTTTTTTATTAACCATTATGCCAATATGACCTGGCCAATATACCAAATTACCTTTTTTCAAAAAATTCAAATCTGATGGGTTATCTTTTAAAATAAAGTTTTTATTACTTTTAAAAAACATATATTGATCATAACTATCCCTAGGTAAATTGATACCAGAAAAAGCCATAGAAATTTGTATTAAAGCTGAGCAATCAACACCTATACTATTTCTACCCCCCCATCTATAGGGAACACCAATAAATTTTTTAGCAAATTCAACAAAATTTTTTAAAGAATAATCTTTCCTAATTATTTGATTTTGAGAAATAAATCCATATTTTTTATTAAGATTTGAGTTTAATTCTACCTTAGCCCAACAATCTTTTATACTTAAAACTTTTATATTTGATCGCATGGGTAGAAAAGTTATTAACGGAGATTTAATATCCGGCTCTGACAAAACACATCCTCTTATACAAGAAATAAAATGAGTATTAAACTTAATTTTTCCTATTTTTTTTCTTTCTAGCCAGCCATAATAATTATCGATCAAAGAATAGCCATAAACATTGTTAGATTTATATTTTAATACTTTAAAATATTCGCCAAAAAGCATCTGATTAGTTATTTCTCCTGAATTTATTGAGTCTATTTTCATATCTACAGATGGATGAATGACTTGAAATATTTCTTTATTCAATAATACCTCTTTTAAGACACCACGAATACACATCAAAATTTGGACAAGTTTTCTGAGTTTCAATTGCATCTCGATGTCCAATGATATTTGCCTTAGGATATTTTTTTTTCCAGTCTAACAAAACTACTTCTAATGAATTATATTGTGGTTTAGTAAATTTTTTTCTGCCAATTAAGCATACACCTAAAGACACATTATTTAGCCCATAGACATGCGCGCCTATCCAAAATTCTGGCCTACCATTCTCAATCAATCCGTCTCTATTAATGATCTTATGATAACCAATACCATCCCATCCAAAGTCTAAATGCATTTTATGAATATCCTTTGCTTTTAATTTTTCATTATCTGGCGTATCAGAACAATGAATGACTAAACTTTTAATATTATTTTTATTTAACATTTTAAATTCTACCGTAAGGATCGTCCAACCTAATTATATCATCTTCTCCAAAATAATCACCAACCTGAATTTCAATAACTATTAGGTTTTCCTTTTCTCTATTGGCCAAATAGTGATGACTTCCTTTTTTAACATCTACTGAACTTCCTTTTTCAAGTTTAAATTCTTTTCCATTTAAATGAACATATGCGATGCCTGAAACAACATACCAGTGTTCGCTTCTTCTTTTATGATATTGAAGTGAAATACGTTTGTTAGGTAATAAAGTTAATTTTTTAACTTTACATAATTCGCTCTCAAACAGAATATCAAATCCTCCCCAAGGTCTTTTAGTTGAAAAAAAAGTATTAAAATTTTGTTTTTCAAATTCTACCATTTTAACTAATTCTCGAATTTTTTCAGACTGCCCATTTTTTGTTATCAAAATATGATTTTGAGTATTTATTATAATTAAGTCTTTAATTCCAACTGTGGCTATTGAAGTATCACTTAGGTTTAGAATTCTATTTTTACCGTCTATTTCTAAAACTTTATCTCTATTTTCTTTTAAAGAAATATGATCAAAAGCACTATCCCACGAACCAACATCACTCCACTGTAAGTCTAAAATTGCACATTTTATTCTCTTTTCTTTTTCGATGATTTCATAATCAATAGATTTACAATTGAGTGTTTTAAAAATATTTATTTCAAACTTTATAGCCTCATTTTTTTTATGTAACCTAATTTCGTTTAAGATTTGATCACATTTTACAGTATTAGACTTTGAGTATCTTTGGATAGATTTTAAAACGAAATTTGTATTTCCCATAAAAATTCCTGAGTTCCATAAATAATTTCCATTTTTGATCATCCCTATAGCTTTTTCTTGCGTAGGTTTTTCATGAAAACTAATAACATCTAATATTTTAGAATTCATCTCATGATCTATTTGCACATTTACATAGCCAAAGGCAACTGAAGGAAAAGTTGGACGCACACCAAAAGTCATCCAAAAATTTATAACTGTATTATTACAAATTTTATTTACTAGCTCTGCAAATGCATTATCGTCAGGGATTATATGGTCTGAAGGCATGACAATTAGAGTGTCATTTAAGTCAGCAAATTTAGCAGCCATATAAACTGAAATCGTTGTATTTCTTCCGACTGGCTCAAATAAAATCTGTGCATTAATTTTTTTTCTATTTAAAATATCTTTTATTAAAAATTCATGATTTTCTGATGCAACTATAATTGGCATTATTTCAGGATTAATCTTATATGCTCTTTCTAGGGTCAATTCAAATAAACATTTTCCATTAAAAATTTTAAGAAACTGTTTAGGCATATCAGGCGTACTTAATGGCCAGAGCCTAAAGCCATGACCTCCACATAAAATTACTGGTTGCAATGACATTATATTTTTCCCACTAAGATTATAATCATATTAATCTCTAAGTTTATTTTTCTTTAAAAATAAAAAAATAAATCCCCCTGGAAGGGCGAATATTATTTGCATCAAACCAAAAGTAATACCTACAGCAGTAGAGATTTCAGCAGGAATTTGAAATAGTAGAAATGACCCTACTTCCCTCATTCCCCGTCCTGCTATTGAAACTGGAATAGAAGACATAATAAAAACTATTGGCATTACGTAAAGTACTAATAGAAAACTAAGATTATAATTAAAAGTTAAAAACAAATAATAAATAACCCAAAATACACAAAAATGGCTAAACAATGTTATAATTATAATTTTAATGAAAACTTTATAGTTATTTAAAAATTTTTTCCAATAATTTGTAATTTCTAAAATTATATCTTGCAAAAATTTTATTGGTAAAAATTTAATTATAGTATTATTAGAGAAATATAAGGTTAGGTTGATAGCTATTATCAAAAGTGGTACTAATAAAATAAAATACTTAAACCCCGATAAAAGTTCATCATCAATAAAAAATATAGAAAAAACCGATAAAAACGACAATACACTCAAACCGATTATTCTCTCCATAATTATTGATGATGTAATACTTGAACCACTCATATTATTTTTTATTGCTATAAAAACTCTAATTATAATTTAATTTTTTTAAACGATAACAGGCTAAAAAAACAGGTAACAATAGTAAAAAATAAAAATTATCTGTAATTAAAGGATTTAATATGATTAGGGAATCCCAGTCGGAATATATAAGTAATCCCTTAACAGCTTCCTTATATGAAATGTAATTCTGATAAAAAGTAGTAAAATCATTTATTTGATAAAAATAAGACTGATCGCATAGAAAAATATATGTTGGTATTAAAATTATACCCATTAGACCAGCAAAAATTTTCTTTAATTGAAATGGATTTTTATGCTTATAAAAATAAGCCATTATAATTAAGGGAGCTAAAAAAATAGATTGCGAAGAAGAAATTAGTGAAAAAATCAAGAAAAATCCTGACCAAAAAATTCTTGAAAGTGTTTTTTTATAAATTAAAATTAGAGTTAATAGATATAATACTAATCCTAATAAAAAATGTCCCATATGAACAAATATTGTATGATTCAAACAAATATTAGTTATGAATAAAGAATTAAACAAAATCCCTAATTTTGAATTTAAATATAAATTAGACAAAAAGTGAATTAGGAAACTACAGACTAAAAATAGAAACGTGTTTGTAATTATCATTGGGTTTATATTTAATAATTTTGGACTAAATATTTTATAAAATCCAAATGTTTCTAGTGTTTTAACCAACCACACTGATCCTATTCTCAGAGAAGGATAAGGATAAATAACAGTCAAAATTTCTTCAAGTTTACTAGGAGGCTTTATCTCTACTCTTTCTTGTTGTTTTTCTCTTAAAAAAGGTAACCAAGTTTCTTTAGAATATTTTTTTTCATAATTTTTGAACAAATTATGTGAAGGTTGAAATATGTATTGGCTATCTCCCTTAAAAGTTTTGCCATCTTCATAATCAATATAAGGATTGATTCCATAATTTTTAAAAGTAAATAAAATTACAGCTATAGATAGTATAATTGATATAAAGAAGTATCTATCAAACATTTTTTTGTACATAACTAATTTTTTCTTATAAATTTACAAAGACCAATTACTTAATCTTTCAGAGTCACTACTACTATCTAAAAATTTAAAAAAATTATGGTTTACATTGATATTGCTAATAAAATAACAGTATTTGCTTAAAGCTAAGTTTTTAAGTTTGAATTTATTTAAAAACTTTGGAAGCATCGGATTTGACTTACCTTTAATTTCTAATAGTGTTGAATTACAATGAATATTTTGTTTAATCTCACTATTATGATTAGTCCAAAATTTACTACAGATTATTTCACTATCCATATTCAACCTTAATCCTGTAAAGGGACAAATATATCTGTTTCTTTTATAACTTATCTGCACACGAGGAAAATGAGTAAAAAGGAGTTCGCTATTATCAAAGTTAAAATCCTTATTTAATGTTTTTGCAAATTTTAAGGTTGAGAATAAATTGGATGTTGTATTAATGCTTTTAACCTTAAATCTAAACCTTTTTTTTTGAACTGCCGAACCAAACTTTTCTTTAATTTCTAAATTACATAACAAAACTTTTTCTTCTTTTTGTCCATAATATCTTATCCTTACTTTTTTACGATACGCCATACCATTAATGCCATCTTGATAATCAGTTAGGCTTTCATCATCAAAGTAAATACTATTGTTATAACCTTCAGAAAAATCAGGAACAGGTATTAAATATTGATTTAAAAAAATTATAATATTATTCTTTATCTTTGGCGGAACCAAAAATTTTTTTTCAAAGTATTTTTCACTTATTTCAAACATCAATATCTATAAAAACCTAAATCATCATTGTCTTTACAATTCATTTTAAATTTATTTTTTATATTTTTATATCCAACAGGACCATACCAAGGTTTTTTTATAAACTTGCCAATTGCAATCACATTGTCATGAAAAAAGTTATTGCTTGATTTAGCATAAGAGCTATCTTTAATAGCTATTCCAAAATTTAGACCGTTAAATACATTATTGTTTGAATAACATATACTTTTTTCACCACACGATACACCTTTATCGGAATTAAAAATGTAGTTTCCAAGTTTTAAATTTGTAATATGGTTGTTGGTAATAAGCATGTTCGACTGATTACCATCTACATAATCTCCATTTGAACCTAAAAATAAGTTTCCATCAACTTTCACAGAACTAAAATCTGAATCTATCATGTCACTATTGCTGAATGCCATTATAGTATTTCTCATTTCCAAGTTTCCTTCTGAAACATTTATGGCATCAATTGTTGAAAAGTTTTGTATTATACTATTATTTATCTTTAAGTTTGAATTTTTTATTGATATTCCACCAAATACTTTCTTATTATTTTTTACGTTATTTATCAATGCATAATTAATAATATTATCTTCAAGAGTATTCTCATATATTATGCCACTCCATGTTGTTTTGCCTGAAAGTATTACTGGGTTGTCCGCTGTTCCATTAATAATTAATTTTCCTTTGACTAAAATAAAACTATTATTCTTAAAATTCAGGATCTCACCTTGAGTTAACTTCAAAACCTCACCCTTTTTCACAATTAAAGGTTTTTCAATTTCAATTATTTTTTGAAAACCATCATTAATATTTAAATTGATGTTGTTTTTAAAATTACTTATTTTCAGCAAATTTCTGTTGGCTATATTAAACAAGTTATCGTTAACTTCAAAATCAGACTCTGTGTTAGTCTTATCTGAAAATTTTGAACATTTTTTCAAAATATCTCTGTCAGATAAGTTATTAAATTTGCTAGATGAATATTTATAAAAATCTTTAAAACTTTCATTCAAAGAAAAAATTGAGCTAGCCGGTACAATATTATTAAAAGAATTTTGAGCAGAACTTTTTACATTATTTAATTTAGTTTTTGTAAATTTATTTTCATTATAATTAGTTGAACTTACATTTTCTATTTGATCAAGAGCTTGAAACACGTTTTCAAAAAATTTTGTCTTTTTACTTTTATCAGCAAAACTTTTATAATTTTTATTAATAATATCCAACACTGAAGTAAATTTAATTCCATCTCTCCATTCATCTACAACTCTGTTATTTAAATTGTTAGGTTTTTTAATTACAAAATTCTCAACAGGATCTAGGATATGGACAAACTGCCACAAACTTTTTTGATCTGAAAAATTTTCAGAACCTTTAAATTTGTTACTTTCAATATTATTTATGATTTGGTTTTCTTCTAGATAAAACCATTTATGATTAAATTTATCCCTAGGTATCTCAAACTCAAATACATAACTATTTATGTCAAATAATTTGTACGGATTGTTTGTAATAACTTTAAAAATATCCTTTCTTTTTTGTGGAATTTTAAATTTTGTTTTAAAATTATACTGTGTTATTTTTTTGCTTGTAGCGTATATTTTATCGTCATATAAATTATCGTCTTCATATAAAATCAACGGATTACCATTCCATTCTAATCCTGGATCAAGATGCATAGCATATCTAATCTTGACTTTATTTTGATCTTGGTAGTTATCAATTGGATATACTACAACTTGGTTCAAATCTTTATTTTTAATAGTTTTGTTCTTATATCCAATATTTGAATTATATTTACCTTTTTCAACAATTGGATAGAGCTCTTGGCCATTAGCTAATGTAAATTTCAAATTTTTTACTGATTTAATATTAATATCAAAATCACATATTGGCTTACTAATATTATTTTCCTTATAGAAAATATGTTGTATTCTTTCGATTCTATTAATTAAATTAGAATCAACATTTTCCCCAAGAAAATTATAAAGAGGTCCTAGTATTGTTTTATTATTTACAATTTTACAGCTAATAGATTCCTTGTTAACGTATATGTGGAAAGGTAATCTGTTAAATAATTTAACTTTATTATCTGGATATATCTTAATAACAGGCCTTCTTGTATCAATTAAATTTTTAATTAAATCTCCTTGATAAAAATATTCATTTTTATTTTGAACTCTATACCTCTGTGATTGTTTATCTTCCATTACCCCCATATCTCTCATTAGATTAAAAGCTCCGGGATAATGATCTACAGTGTCATCAATTTTATTTAGATTAAGGAATTTAGCAAAATTCTCATATCTTATTTTAAAAGTATTGTAAAAATCACCATTAATAGAATTTATCAGTTTTTTCTCATATTCAATAAGGTTATCTTTGTTGTTTAAAAACGTCGTTATAAAAGGATGTATGTCCCAAACCCCAAACTTTTCATCTGTGTATCCATAACTGCCAACTCTGAAACCACTCCACCCAACTAAAGAGTTAATTCTTTTCTGATTGATAAATGAAAATTGAGACATAAATGCTCTTTCATGTCCAGACAAGCCTGGTGACCAAGCTCCAAGTTTTAAATCTCTAACAATTGGTAAAAATTTACCTGTTAATGGATCCTCGTAAAACCTTAAATCATCTGCTCCAAGTGCGTGAGTTCCATTAAATAATGGTGCTAGAACAAGTAGATCTAAAAATGCATCTCTATCAATTTTATTTAAAAAATCTTCTGTCGTTAAATCAATCTCAGCAAATGACTTTGTTTTAGATACAGAATACTTTTTTGTTTCTTTAATTCTAGCTCCCTTTGGATTTCCAAAAATACCTTTAGTACTATATCCATATACATTATTTTCATTTAATTTTGTATTTTCAAAATAAGTTACGGAAAAGTTTTCTTCAAAAATATAATATCCTGCGAATTTTTTTTTGAAAAAAACTTTAACTATTCTCTGAGCTGGAACGACGTTATTAGTGTAATCTTTTAGTGTAGAAGCAAATGCTAGCTCAGTAATACCATGCCTAAGCCTTGGTCTGATAAGTTTAAATTTTTTAGCTCCTAAAACAAGTGGACCTTTCTTAATATTAACTCCTAAGGAAGAAGGAAAAAACTCAAAATGTCCACCACTTCTTCCTGAAATAGTGATACTACCTTTTGAATAATTATTTACTCTTTGTTGACAACAGTATAATTGAGTCGAGATCGATTTTGACTTTTCTATAAGCAAACCATATTTTCTAACTTGAGCTCTAGCTTCTTTGGTAAGTGCAGTAAGTTGTTTAATTTGGCTTCTATGCATATTAAAATGAATTTCAGGTATCTTTACTTGTTTAACTAAAGAGGGACTAATAATTGTTTCTAATTTAATATCTATTGCTTCGTTGACATAATTAGACAATTGAATCTTAAAAATGTCTGTCCTTTCAAATAAATCGATTGAATTAACTTTACAATTAACACCAAAACAAGAATGTAACATTTTGCCTGTTGAATTATAAATTCTCATATAAAAATTAGGTTTCAAGCCATCAAGTATTTTAATGTTTAGACTAGTTAAAACAAAATTATCAACTACTTTTATCCTTATAGACTTTTTTTTAGAAATACTTTTATTAAAAAAATTTGAAAGTTCTAGATTATTATTTTTATTCGTTAAGATTAAATCAAATATACCAATTTCATCACTATGTATATGATCAGTTGGTGTCAAAGTATTGTTTTTAGAAAACTTACGAAATTGATCCAAGAATGTATTTTTACTATCATTTTTTAAAATAGGATGCGAAGCACTAAATACATACAAAACTGGAGTTATAATAAACAAACAAAAAAAGGAAAGTATTATATATTTTAACTTTGTTTTCATTATAAATACTTATTAAGTTAACATGTTAAACGATTTAATTTCTGGAATACTACTTATTTTTTTTGTAATATCCATAATGTCTAAAATTTTTCTTCTATTACCTAAAATTCTAATGTGATAATTTCTGGAATTTTCCACTTCAGAAACGCTTAAAAGATTTAATTTGTAGGCATCATGAGACAATTTTTTTGTTATAATAGAAAAAACATCGTTATTAGATGTTGCTGAATGAGAAATCACTAATTCTAGATTATCTCTTTTAAAAAGAAATTTAAGTTTGTCTTTTAAATAACTAATATCTCTAATTAAAACTGTAAATAATGTAACTGCCACAAGTATGAAAGCTATTTCAAACTTATAAACAGCACAACAAAGAGAAGAAGATATTATAATTAAAATAAATCCAATTTCTTCTGGCTCTTTTATAGGTGTTCTAAATCTGACAAAGGAAAGAGCACCTAATAGTCCTAAAGACAAAGGTAGAGAAAATTGAATTACCAAAAAAATTGCCGTTACGCCTGGAGCCAATATTACAAATGATTTATTTACCTGAATCCCTTTGCCACCTGAAGAAAAAACAATCTCATATATTAATGTAATAATAATAGCAAAAAATACACTCATGAAAATTGCAAAACAATAAGCTAAGGTTCCTTGGATACTAATTTCATCAAGTATTGTAGTAAAATCAAGTTGGAGAGTTCTTTCATCCATGATAACTTCCTGAATATATTAATATTTTATTGCATAATATATATATTTAATAATTTATTTATACTTTAAAATTAATTAAATATATATCTTTTTTAATGAGAATAAAATTTTTAGAACCGTAAGTAAGAAATAATGGATAGTGAAAAGTACAGATATGAAGTTGACCTTATGGTTTTGTATAAAAATCTGTGATTTTTCGAATTTATGATTATTTCAGAAAGGCAGCAATTCTTAAAACATTAAAAACATTAGAGGTTAATAACATTTTTGATTATGGCAGTAACACAGGCCATTTAATAAAATACTTACATGAAAATTTGTCAGATGTACAATTTCATGCTTATGAACCAAATATAATACATTTTAATAAAATTGATTTTGGATCATCAAATATAAAAAAATACAGAGATTTTAAAAAACTCCCGAAAAATAATAAATCTTCTTTAGTTCTAGTTTCAAATGTTCTTGAATACGTAAACGATTTAAACGAATACTCGTATCAATTAAAACAACTTACAGGTACAAATTCTTTTGTTTGTATTGTTTATAATTGGGAATATTCACCTTTGGCATTATCTCCATTTCTTAGAAGTTTTCTTTCTAAAAGATCCGTTAACACGATAAAAAAAAACTAACCAAACAAACATTTAAAAAAAAGCGAAATTTTAGAAATGCATAAAAATATAGAATGCGAGTTTTTAAGTATAAAATATGATTTAACTTTTACAAATCAAATTTTCTTATTTAAAAAAATTAGATTTTTATTAACCTAATAATTAATTTTACATTTGTGTAAGTATTATATTTATTTTTTAAAAATTAGAAGAACATTTAATATAGTGATGTGGTTAAATTAAGATACAGGCCTCAAATCGACGGATTAAGAGCTTTTGCGGTTCTATCAATGGTAATATGTCATGGAGACTTTCAATTTGGGTCTAACAAGGTTTTTACTAGTTGAATTTTAGGCGTTGATATTTTTTTGTTATCTCTGGATAACTAATTTCTTCATTATTGATAAAAGAATAAAAATGAAAAAGAAAAAATAACTTTAAACGCAAAGAAGATTATTTTAAAAAAAATCTATGGAAACATAGGGCAATTTAGATAATCAACGATTTAAAATAATTGTTTTTCATTTAGTTTTAAATAAAGAAAATGTTTTGGAAAGTTTTCTAGCTGTAGGGGACCAGTAATCATTCACTAAGGTAGGATAATTTCTATATTTTTTACAATATTCTACCCAAAAGAAAGTTTTACTATCATTTATCATTACAAGTCTATTTTGTGCTTCCATTAAATCTACAATCTCATGATCAATTGACTCAAAAGGGGGGGTGTAATTCTCACAAGATAATTGTGTGACTAAATCTAAAGTTGGATAAAATATCAAGGGTGGAGGTTCTTTAAAACTTACCTTGTAACCATTTGAAGTTTTCGTGCCATTCCACCAATTAGTATTAAATTTACTTTTTTTATATAATCCATTTTTAACAACACTATGTGGAACTTTTTCCATTGCCCACTTTATTAAACTAAAATTATATTTATCTTTTTCTCTTATTTTAAAATAGTTATTTAGAGTTGACACACCGGTTTCATATTCGATTCTAGGGTGTGCAAGTACTATATATTCAAAAGGGTTGAAATTATTAATAATATTTAAAATTCCGTGTCCAAAAACATGATCAGGGGGTGCAATAATCATCAGACTTTTATGCTTTATAGAATAATTAATACAATCAATAACCGTTTTTCCAAGGTTTTCTCTTGGGTTCCCATTTTCCGAGCCCATTATAGATGTATCAATTTCAAATTTAATACCGATGTCTTGACATTCTTTCTTAATGTTTTGCAGCTTTTTAATTTGCTCTTTGGTTGTGTAAATCTTCCAAAATATTTTTTCTGGTGGATAATTTAACAAATTATCTTTTGCAAAAAGTGAAGGGAAAAGTGAAATGTGCAATAATTCTAGAAACTCTTCTCCATAAAAAGATGTATAAACAGTAATATTTTTATAGTCATTTCTTTCATTTGATAAACTATATTTCTCAATTTCTATTTTAATTTTAAAGTCTTTTATATTACTAGTTAAACACTTAACTAATAAAAAAGTTGAAGGAATTACAAATTCTTTTAAAGAACTAAAATTATTAATTACATTATTTATTATAAAACTTGTATCCCTAGTATCCCTTAATATTGTTATTGAATTATTACCATAATAAAGACGCTCTGAATGAATAGTATCTAAAATCCATGATTTTCCATCACCAATCTTTAAGTGGATTTTTCCATCACGCAAAATTTTAAGTTTTAATGTTCTGTGGTTTTCAAATTTTAAAACTTCTAACTCTTTTTTTATTTGCGATTTCCAATTAATATTAATTTTTATTAGAAATTTATGATCACTTAAGTTTGCTTTTCTTATAATTTTACCAACAATAATATCACCATTATTACTTTCAAAAGATGGTATAAATTGCTTTAATTCAGTATTTTTGACATCTAATTTATCAACATAATCTACATATTTAATCTCCTTTTCATCCCATGTTTCAAGCCAAGATAAATGTTTAAATGTATTGTCATGGAAATTAGTTTGACCAGAGATATGCATCATTTGTTTATGATAATTAATACTTTCTTTTATTTTGCCACTCATTTGAAGGGAATTTGCAATCTTTGACAATATATAGGTGTCATCATGGTTTGTAATATTTTTAAAATGAAAACAGCTTTTATCTGAATCGCCTAGAATTAAATTTAATTCCCCTAAAATATATTCAGTCATGAAAAAATTTTCTTTATTATTTCGATTACTATTTATATCGGAGATTATATCCAAGATTTTATCTAAAAATACCCAGCCTGCAATTGAATTATGAACAAAAGGTTTTGATAAAATTATTAGTGAACCAAGTATAAGATTTATTTCAAGATTTCTTTTTTTACTTTTTGAGGTGTATTTTTCTATATATTTAAAAGTTTCAATACATGCGTGTTCAATTTTTGTCTCTTTATCACTATTCATAAATTCTGAGAGATAAAGTGCCGATATTACTTTTGAGTTGTATGACAGTAATTTTTTTTTAGATAATTCAAAAAATTGCCATAACTCTACTTTAAAGTGGTTTGTTTCTATTTCAATAGTTTGTTTTTGTATTTTGGTTTTCCATTTTTTTTCGATCTCTGAAAAAGTTATATGTTTAAGTGATTGGTCTAGCGCTTTCAAAGAATTTCGACTTCTTTTTGCTCTCTTAATATTCGTAAAGTAAGGGAGTATTTTACTATTAATTAAGTTTGAGAGTTTTCTTGGAAAATCAAACCTTCCTAGCGATTCAAGGTAGTCGGTACATAATTTATTAGAGAAATAAATCTCTGTCCAAAAAATTTTTTCTTTTTTATAATTATTGCGAGGATCTATTCCAGCACGTAGTAACAGAGAGCTTTCATCATAAAATTCTTCTAATGAAAAGGGATAAAAGTTATGCAACAAATTATGATGTGAAGAAATAACTGATGGAAGTAATTTCATGAAACTATCATTATGTTTAACTCTATAATTTTTACTGGCTTTTATTCTATCAATTAAATTAACAATCATATTTGAGGCTTCAAAAATTTCTTTATTTTTTAAAAGACTAACTACTTTTTTCTCATTAAAGTCTTGTTTAAAAACCTTCAATCTGTTAGATTTTGTTAAACTGATGTTTGTTTCTAAAATTTTTCCTAAAAAAGGTTTTGAAAAAAATATTCTTTTAAAATTTCTTAAAAATGTAGTTTTTTTAAAGATTTGTCTACCGAAGACAAAAGGTAAATTAGTAAAATTGATATCTTTACTTATACTTTTTGTATTAATATCAGCAATATCAAGCCACATTATAGATTGCTTTAGATCAAAACCAAATTTAATATGTGCAAATTTGCCATAATACAGTGTCTTTGTTAGAGCAATACCATTTATCAACCAAGCTATTTGAAAAAATGGTTTTGTTCGAAATGTTCGCAGAGTAAGAGCAAAGTTTTTGTCAGCAGTATGACCGGTATCAAAAATAGTTTGAACAGAATTACGTACAACAAAAGAGGGTAACTCAAGAGATACTTCACATTCAAAAAAGTTTAAATTATTAAAATTTAAATTACCCTTAATTAATTTATTTTTTTTAAGATGAGCAGGAGATTTTTTGTCTAAATAAATAGTTTCATTATTTAGATAAGTTTTCATACAATTCATATAGTTATGGATAATTTGTAACATTAGGTATGTTCCGTTTGCCTGTATATTTTTAGATAACTTACTATATGGTTAAAGTTTTAAAAAGGTGTTTTTATTAATTTTTTATAAACTGGCTATCTTTCATTACAACACCTATTCTTTTAAATATTTTTAAAAAGAATGTATATGATAAGGAAACAAAAATTGAGATTACCTGTAAAATAACATTTGAATTAATTAGAAAATTTACTTCATAAAAAAATCTATAAATTTAGAGGTGAATTTAACTATTGGCTCTCTAATAATTCAATGTATCAATAATTTCTCTTATAAATCTTTTAAAATTTGAGAAGCTCTATGTTTCCACAGGTGTTTTTTTTGAATAATCAATCTTGCGTTTTCCGCAATCTTTTTTCTTTTCTGTTCATCTTTCAGCCATGAAACAATTTCGTTTTGTAAATTTTGATAATTATAAAAAGAAAAGTGTTTACCTTCTTCAAATTCTGTTAAAATTCCACCAGGTTTGTTGTCATTAGGTGAGTTATGCATTAATATAAAACCACCAACTGCCATACATTCTAGAACTCTACTATGAAGACCCAAGCCATGGGTATTGTTTGAAAGATTTACCTTAGAGTTTTGATAAACATTTAACAAATCAGTTAAGTTAGTAATTTCACCAAAGAAAAAATTTTTAAATTCTGAAAACCTTTCCCAACCTTTGCCGTAAACTCTTAATGCTATATTCAAGTTTTGTAACTTTTCGACTAAATCGTGCCTATCTAAGTATCTCGGATATTCTCTCGAACACCAATCAATAAGATTTTCGACTGCTAAATTAGAACTATAAATATTTTTTCCTATTCCTAAATTCTTTATTTCTTTTATATTAATTTTTTGTTGAATGTTTGCAGGCTCATAATAACAGTATTTTTGAGCAATCTTTATCAATTTGTCACTGATAGTTTTTATATTTAAATTTCCACTAAGACTTTCATAATTCATTTCTACAATTGACATCATATCATACAGCATTTGCTTTGGAAAAGGAGATCCTAATATATTTAAAAACAATCTAACTGTGTCAATAGATCTAATTACAGGAATTTTTCTGATTATATTTGCAAGTGTCCATCTTATATAGGCTGATCTTTTTGTATTTATTTCAGGTATAGTTGGTATGAATCCACATAAAGAACAATCAATATCAAGAATGGTATTTTTTGAATTAAATTTAGTTATTACCGGATCAACACCTGTTACTAAACAATCATGTTTAACATTTCTTAAATTTTCTAAACCTAAACTCTCTTTATTTCCAAGTGTGTAAACAATGTCTCCATCTTTAAAATTATTTGGAATACTTCGTACTGTTGAGGGAAAAACATCTTGAAACCAAGAGACATGACGAAATTTTTTGTTTTGCATGTTTGTTGGTCTGAATTGATTAATTTGAAATATTAGATCTGGATTATACTCTTTTACTAATATTTCAAGCGATGAAGAACTAACTGGTTGTCTAAAAATTTTTACTTCATGGCCAAAATCTATAAAAGCTTTACCAAGCCCCTTTACCATTCTTATATCGTAACTACTATTATAATTTGGAAACAAAAAGATTTTCATATTTTTAATTTTTATTAATGTTGAAGTTAATTTTTTTTAAACGTATATATATTAATTCAATAATTTTAGTAAGTAGATTATTTGTCTGATTTAAAAATATCCGTTATATTAGCTAATTATAATCATGCTAAATATATCAGTAAATGTTTGAATTCATTAATTCGCCAAAAATTTATACCTTTCGAAATTATTATTATAGACGACTGTTCAACAGATAATAGTAAAAATATTATAAAGGAATTTGAAAAAAAATATTCATTTATAAGAGCTTACTTTAATAGTGAGAATAAGGGTACTGTTGTTAGTCAGAATTTTGGAATAAATTCTGCTCACGGAAATTTTATATATTTAGCTGCTTCAGATGATTATGTTTTAGAGGACTTTTTTTACGAGATGAATAAAGTTTATCTTTTAAATAAAAATATACATTTAATTTCAGGTAATGCCAATTTATACAATCTATCAAATAATAAGAAAATTGGCGAAAGACCAATTGTTATGCCACGAATACAATCTGGTTTTATATCAAATATAAAATATAAAAAATTATTAAGAAATTCAGACCATTTTATTCTTACAGGAAGTTCTTTAATCAAGTTATCTACAATAAAATCATTAGGGTTCTTAAACCCCAAAATTGAGTCTTTCGCTGATGGGTATTTAACAAGAGTTATATCTCTTAAATTTGGTTTTTTTTATTTAAACACACCTGTTTCAATTTGGAATATTGATGATCAAAGCTTTTCTAGAAACAATCAAATTGATATAAATAAATCACTATATTTATTAGGCAAAATCTCTACCAAAATGTTATATAATAAAGTCTTTCCAAAGTGGTATATAAAAGTATTTCAAAAGAGATGGTTATTTTTTACAATTTATAAAAATAAAGGAGTAGATAGTTTAATTTTACACTATATTTCAGATAATAATCTTGATGATAAAATTATTTCCTTTTTTTTAAAATATATAAAGTGGAATTATTTTAAAAAAACAATAATACTTTTTCGATTTTTTCCCCATTCTATATTTTCAATTTTAATAACAAAGTTATATAGAGTTTTGAGATAAAAATTAAGAAAAATATTCATTAACTTTTGTTGAAACCATTTTAATTTCATCAAAGCTAAGTTCCTGATTAACTGGTAAAGTCAAAATTCTTTTGCTTTGATATTCCGTTTTGGGAAAATCACCCAATTTGTAATTTAAATATTTTGCACAAGGCTGAATATGAATTGGGGTAGGGTAGTGAATGGAAGTCCCAATACCCTGTTTTTTAAGAAAACTTGCTAATCCTTCTCTATCGTCAATTTGAATGACGAATGTATGAAAAGAGTCTTCTGAGTAACTCCTTTGTTTAGGAAGTAGAACTTTATTTTGATCTAACATATCATAATAAATACCTGCGTTTTTCCTACGTTTTGATATTAACTTATCAAGTTTTTTAAATCTAAAATTAAGTATAGCAGCCTGAATTTCATCTAGTCTAGAGACACTTCCCCAAAACACACATTTATCTCTATTTTCCAATCCATGGTTTCTGTAAAGTTTAGATTGAATATGTATTTCTTCCGAATTTGTTGTTAAAAAACCACCATCCCCCATAGCATTAAGATTTTTTAGAGGATGAGTAGAAAAACAGGCTACATCACCTAACAAACCACTTTTGACATTTTTAAAAGTCGAACCAATTGATTGAGCAGCGTCTTCTATTATTGGAATATTGTAGCTGTTAGCAATATCTTTAATTTTATCAAATTCTCCAACCCTACCAGTTAAGTGTACTGGCATAATAGCTTTAGTTTTTTTGTTTATTTTTTTTTCTATTTCTTTTGGATCTATAGATTGATCTTCCAATACATCTGCAAATATTGGTATTGCACCTATATGAGCTATCACTGAAGCACTTGCTATAAAACTGTTAGGTTGAGTGATAACCTCGTCACCTTTTCCAATTCCTAATCCGTGAAGACCAAGTAACAATGCATCAGTACCACTATTTAACGTTACACAATATTTTGCTCCTATATACTCAGCTATATTCTTTTCAAGCTTTTCTACCTGTTCTCCAAGAATATAATTTCCACTAGATAAAACTTCATCAATTATCGGGAGAAGTTCTTTTCTTTCATTTTTATACTGACTAGATAAATTTACATAGGGAATAATATTATTTTTCATTTTTCATAGAAATCTTTTACTACATTTATCACATAATCTAATTCTTCAACTGATAAATGTTGATCAACTGGAAATGTGATTATTTCTTCAGTATGTTTCTCAGTTACTGGAAATTGTCCTTTTCTATAATTTAAAAAAGAAAGACCTTCTTGTAAGTAAAGTGGTATTGGATAGTGAATTTTTGCTTCAATTCCTTTGTCAAGACAATATTTTAGCAATTCATCTCTGTTTTCTGCGAAAACAATATACAAATGATAAACCAGTTTCATATGGGTTGGTCTAGGAGGAATAGTGATTTGTTTAATTTTTTCTAATGCATCATCATAATATTTAGCATTGGAAATTCTTTTATTAGCAATATCTTCTGTTTGAGGGATTAACCAATTTCCAACGACAGCTTGAATAGTATCCAATCTTGAATTGTAACCTAATATTGAAATCTCATCCCTGTTTTTCATGCCATGGTTTCTTAATAACCTCAGCTTTTCACATAATTTTAAATCATCTGTTATTATTATTCCACCATCTGACCAAACATTTAAATTTTTCAGAGGATGTAGTGAAAATGCACCACAATTACCCCAAGTACCAGAGTTTTTCCCGTTAATAGCTGCTAAAATTCCCTGACATGCATCTTCAATTACAGGAAGATTATATTTTGTGGCAATTGGTAATAACTTTTCCATATCAGTCATATAGCCAGTAAAATGAACAGGAACGATTGCTTTAGTCTTGTTCGTTATAGCGCTTTCAACTAGGCTGACATCCATACAAAAAGTATCATCGCAATCAACAAATACGGGCACAGCTCCAATTTCATTAATTGCCCCAACGGTAGCTATAAATGTATTTGCTGCGGTAATTACTTCATCTCCGTAACCAACGCCCAGAGCTTTTAATCCTAGCTTTATACCATCTGTACCAGAATTAACACCAATCGCGTATTTAGAACCCATTAATTTAGCAAACTTTTCTTCAAATTCTTTGAGAGGTGCCCCTAGAGTAAAGTCACCAGTTTTAACGAAATCCTTAATCTGTAATAGCAAATCGTCAATCTCAGCAAATTGTTGAGGCAAATATGAATATCTTACTTTATTAATATTAGTCATTTTAAAAAGGTCCTTTAAATAATGGATTAGGTACATCAGCGTTTATATCAGGTTTTTTAATCTTCAGCATCTCTATCATTTGTTCAACTTTGTGAGAATTAAAATCCATCAATTTCCCGATTTCATTTAGTATATTTTCAGCAGTAGGATAATAATCAGCAGCCAAAAATCTGCTGGACGGCGTTGGTCTATCAGGTAAACCGATCCTTTTTACAGGTTTTAACAAATCCTTGAATAAAGCTTCAAATATTGATGCACTTATTTCAGCTCCTAAACCATATTCTTTAAAACCAGTATCAACACAAATTAATCTTTTGGTTTTTGAAACAGATTCAACAATTTTTTCCAATTTCAAAGGTTTTATAATTCTCAAATCTACTATTTCAATAAATATATTAAACTCTTTAGCAATATCTGAGGCTAAAATAGCTTCATAAAGCATATATGAAGTTGCAACTATTGTTATATCAGAACCAGATCTTACTACGGAAGGCCCGTCAAGAAGTACGTTAGATGTATCAGAATCTACTTTACCAGTAACATAGTGGCACCATCTATGTTCTATGAAAATAGTTGGAATATTTTCTGATAAAGCTGTAAGCATCATTCCTTTTGCATCACTTGCAAAAGCCGGCATTGCAACTCTTAGACCAGGAATATATGCAAAAAGTGGCTCTAGGGACTGAGAATGGGCTGGACCTTGACCCCATCCTCTTCCTACAATTAACCTCACAACAACAGGTACATTATGTTTGCCATTACTAATGTAATGCATTTTTGCGGCATTATTAATAATTTGTTCCATAGATAATAGTGCAAATTCAACTCTTTGATGAATTAAAAGGGGCCTCATACCCGACAGAGCACTACCTATGCAAAACCCCATCAATCCGTTTTCTGCAATTGGAGACTCAATAACTCTATCTATACCAAATTTTTCTACAAGTTCAGAAGTAGTACCAAATATTTTTTTTGGATCAGTTACACCTTCTCCAATAACAAAAATTGTATCATCTTTTTTCATTGCCTCAAGAGTTGCTTCACCAATAGCTTGACTCATAGTTATTTTTCTATCATTTTGCATACAAATGTTCCTCTGCAGATGCTCGTGAAGGAAAATCGTCTTGTTTTGCGAATGTGAAAGCTTTTTCTATCTCAATTTTGATATTATTTTCAATTTTTAAGATTTTATTCTTATCTAAAATTCCTTTTTTTATAAGTCTATCTTTTTCTATTAAAATAGGGTCATTTATAAACCCTATTTTTATTTCATCTTCTTCTCTATAACCTAAATCATCATCGAAGTTTGGACCACAATGTTCCCTATGTCTGAAAGTATCTAATTGAAGAAAAAATGGTTCTTTTTTGTCTTTAATATGTTTAGTTGCTATTTCAGATGCAGATTTGACCTTTTTAATATTATTACCATCACATCTAATGTTTTCAATACCATAAGATGTTGCAAGTCTCGTAAGATCATTATTTGGTTGTCTGAATTTAAGCGGCGTATAAACAGAATAAAGATTGTTTTCGCAAACAAACAAAACTGGAAGATTATGAATTTTAGCGAAGTTGGCTGATTCATGATATACACCTTCTTCTATTGCCCCATCACCAAAAAAAACAACCGAAATATTATGCATTTTTTTAAGTTTAAAAGTTAGAGCTGAACCAACAGCTAAAGGTATTACGCTTCCTACTATAGGTAGACTAGCTATTATACCTGCATCATCGTCAAAAAGATGCATAGAACCTCCCCTACCACCGCAACAACCACTTACTTTTCCATGAATTTCAGAAATCATTGCATTTAAGTTTCCACCTTTGGCTAAATAATGAGCATGGCATCTGTGAGTTGAATATATTTTATCTTCTTTATTTAAAAATGACATAACACCAACAGCGGCGGCTTCTTGTCCAATTGATAAATGAACTGGACATCTCATCTCTTGATCTGAGTATTTTTCGGCAATTGCTTCTTCGATAAGTCTTATTCTTATCATTTTTTCAAAGTCAATTATTTCATCTTTATTAGAGTCCATTTTTTATTCCAAGTTGATATCCTGCATTACTTTAATATTAATATATTTTGGATTATTAATAGGGTCTTGAAGAAAATCATTTTTCATTGCATATGTAAGGTCTGAGATAGCTTCTTCTATACTAAACTTGTTAATAAATCCTAATTCTTGGGTGATTTTATCCGAAGAAATATGATAAGACCTGAGATCGTTTGTTGGTATTTTTTCAATTTTAACATCACTTCCAACTTGGTTCTTAACTAATTCTGCTAATTTGTCAACTGTATGGTTTTCAAACCCAACATTATAAATCTTACCTTTTATTTTCTCTAGAGGTGAAGATAAAATATGTCTATAAGCTCTAACCATATCTTTAACAGCAATATTAGGTCTTTTCTGTTCACCTCCAAATACTTTGATTGACCTGCGGTTATACGCATTATTCGTAAGTATATTTACAATTACATCAAGTCTTTGTCTAGGAGCATATCCACAAACAGTTGCGGGTCTTACAATAGTTGTAAAAAAACCTTCTTCTTGCTGAGAAAGTAGTACGTCCTCACACATTGCCTTATACTTGGAATAATCAGTAAGAGGTTCAAGAGATAATTCTTCTGTAACATTTTCATCGTCTTTAATCCCGTAAACTGATGAAGAGGATGCATAAATAAATTGAGAAATTCCTGCATCTTTGGAAGCTCTTACAAGTGGCAAAAAGCAATCATAATTAATGGATTTACCCAACTCTGGATTTAATTCAAAACTAGGATCATTAGATATACAAGCTAAGTGAATTACAGTATCACAACCTTGTAGGGCTCTCTTAACAACTATGGGATCTCTCAAATCACCTTTAATTAATTTTAAACACGGATCAAACACATTTTTTTTGAATACATCTTTTCCATACATAAACAAATCAAGAACTGTAACTTCATGACCATCAGCTAAAAGCTTTGGTACTAAAAGACTACCTACATATCCACCACCACCAGTGACCATTATTGATCTTTTTTTTAACATTTAATAATCCTATTGTTTTTCAATAAATAAATCTAAAGCTGTGTGAATTAATGTCAAATGAAGTATCTCTACAAATCCATATTCCATTGAATTGATAAAAAAGTTCATATCACCTAATTTTTTTAACGAATTACCCCTGTTGAAGCCACTCAAAGTGATGGTTAACATTTTTCTACTTTTGGCCATGTTTACTGCATTAAGAATATTTTGTGAATTCCCGGAACTACTGATAGCAATGAGTAAGTCATTTTTAAAGCCATGATACTCAATTTGTTTAGAAAAAACCTCATCATATGAAAAATCATTTGATAAACAAGTTAATGTTGACGCGTCATTTAAAGCAAGTGATCGTACTTGTCCGTTTTTAGAATAATCAGTGGCACAATGGCTAGCAATACCTGCACTTCCTCCATTTCCAATAAAAACAATTTTTCTTCTTTGAGAGTGTTTTATCTCCTCAAGTAAATCACACCATTTTTTAAAGGCATTATCTTTATTGATTTCTGAATTATTATTGTCTGTTACCACCAAATCATCAGCTATCTTTTTCATAGTAGAAATATAGTTATTATAATTTTTAAACATTTATCTAATTTTCAAATTGTGTATTTATTTTAATAGAGTTTCTATATACTTCAAAATTTTTGTTTTTTCTAGAAATTTTCTATGCCCAAGTATATCTACTTTCATTGCTCCAGCTACATTCCCAATAAAGCAGAGATCATCCAAGTCTGCACCTACTGCAGCAAATGGACTAGTAATAGAAAAGAAAGCATCTCCAGCTCCAACAGTATCAACTACTTTGTTTGTAATAGCAGGCATTGAAGAAACTAATTTGTTATTTTTAAAAGCCAGGCAACCTTTCTTGCCCATTGTCACGATAAAATAATTACTATTTAATAATTCAGACATTTTTTTATTAGCTAATTCAGATAATTCCATGTGCTTGTCCTGTGCAGCTAATCTGAATTCTGGTTCATCTATTACTGCATAATCAGCTTTACTATATTTATTGATATAATTATACCCTCTATTACCACTATTTGTTTGTGAGTTTAAAGACAAAAATTTAGATTTATTGCAAATTAGATCAATTAGTTCTTCAAAAATTAACCCATGACCAAAATCATTAACAATTACTAAATCAGCTTTTTTCAAATACCTTTCAACTTTATTTAATATATCTTTCTTTTCTGATTTTGACAATGGAGAATCATCCATGTAATAAACTTCAAACATTTTTTTAAAATAAGACTGGTCAACAAATCGTTGTTTTCTAACTGTTGGCCTATTATTTAATTCAACAGCATCAAAAATAATTGATTTATCAAGAACTTTTTTAATAACATGATTACTAGGATCTTGGGCGCCAATTGCTGAAATTATTCTTATATTTTTGGTGAAATTAGTTAAATGCCCTGCTGAAGCCACAACCCCCCCAGCAAATACGTCTGAAGAATGATATTGCGTCGCTATAATAGTTTCTTTGGAAGATTTACCCAAAATATCTACATAATCATACTGATCAATTATTGTGTCACCAATAAAAAGTATATTTAACTTTTCTATTTTTTTTAAAAGTTCATTAAAATAACTCATCCCTCCTTTAATTTTAAATTTTTCTATATGCTCTTTAATACTATTATCTACGGGATCTATGAATTTGTTTATCAATGAGCTAGAACTAAAGACTATTTCATTAGTGAAAATTAACTTACCATTAAATTTTTCTACTTCCTTTTTTTCTACAGTAATTTTTCCAGTAATGTCTTTTGTTGCATCTTTATATTCTAATCCTTTTACATAATAATTTGGTTTTATTGAAGAAATGGCTGGAATTGCTGTCTCATCCTCTATGACACTGACAAAATCTACTATATCTATATTTGAGAGCATTTCAGATCGCAAATCATTATTAAATACTGGCCTACCTGGACCTTTTAAAATAAAATTATCAGATGTGATAGTAACTATTAATACGTCACCATTTTGTTTAGCAGCTTTTAAGTAACGCAAATGACCTATATGTAAAACATCAAAAGTTCCATGACAAAGAACAACTTTCTTACCACGCTCTTTTAACTTTTCTGACTTTTTTGCCAATTGGTTTAAGGATAATAATTTATTTGGTTTATTTTTAGTAATTACGTTCTCCAAGATACTTAAACCAATCTGATGTTGCTAGCTCAATACTTTCCTTATTCCAAACTGGCGCATCCCTGAAAGTATCTATTTCATTAAGTAATTTTGTTACACCACTTTGAAAAGCTATCTTTGGTACCCAATTCAACATTGTTTTTATCTTTGTAATGTCTGCAAAGGTGCAATCAGGCTCTCCAGGACGTTTTGGAATGTTTATAAAGTCTCCGCCAAGTAGACTAATTAATTTGTTTATACTATAAGTACCGCCGGAACCAACATTAAATATTTCATTTGAAACATCTGAAAGCATTGCAGTGTAAAAAGCATCAACCACATCTGAAACATATGTAAAATCTCTTGTTTGTGAACCATCACCTACAACAGTGAAAGGAAGATTAGCAAGTTTTTGAGCTAAAAAAACACCAAAAACTGCACCATAAGTACCAGAGGTTCTCGCTCGGGGACCGTAAACATTAAATAATCTTAGAGAAACACCTGGAATATTGTATAATTTAATCCAATGCATGACTAATTCTTCGCCTAATCTTTTTGTGAGTGCGTAAGGATACATTGGCTTTATGTCAGCACTTTCAGATGTTGGAAATATATCTGGTAGACCATAACAAGAAGAAGAGGCTGCATAAACAAAGCGTTTAATTTTTTGTTTTTTTGCAGCTTCAAGTACATTGAAAGTACCATTAACATTCGCATTGAAGTATTCGGAAGGATTATTGATGGAAGGAACGATATCTGCCATTGCAGCTAAATGAAAAACAGCATCACAGTCTTTCATTGCATCCAGAACACTATTTTTGTTAGCGATGTCACCTTCATAAAATGTAAAATCTTTATTTTGCTTATGTTGACTAAGGTTTTGAATTGTTCCAACCTTAAGATTATCTATTCCCACTACTTTATGATTTTTGGTAAGTAGCAAATCAATCAAATGACTTCCTATAAACCCAGCAGCTCCTGTTACTAAAAAATTCATTTTGCGCTTTAGACAAAGTTTAAATGATTGGGTGGGTTTGTCAATTTTGGTTTAGATAGAGGAACTAGACCTTTAACATGACCATCTAAAGCTTCATTAACCTTGTGTTGCAAACAAAGAGTGCCACACATTTTTTGAGCATTAAATTCAGGCGAAGCTAAATAACTCATGACTTTCCAATATTCGTCGGAATAAAATATATCTTTAAATCTAGTGTCGCATATGTTGCCAATATGGTATCTCTTATATCTTTCGTTGAAAAGCATACCGCAAGGAGCAATTAAACCACTACCTGAAATCTGGAGCATAAATGGAGCCCCATAACAACGCTGATAAGATCTAGTTTCACCAGATTCAATCTTTGACCACTTGACCACTACTTTATAGTTCTCATCTGAATAACTTTCCGCTTCCCTAAAAATATCATAAATTTTTTCATATCCTGAATAATCAACCCCTAAATCACCATCTTCATTATCACTACAATGTTTAATAACTAGATAATCTGGTCTTAACTCTTTTCCAAGTTTTGCCAAAGGAACTATTTGATCAGCATATTCTGGCATACACACCATCTGGAGGCCTATTGTAACCTTCAAACCATTTCTTTTTTTAATTTCAACCATATCTCTAATATTTTGAATAACTCTATCAAAATATTTTTCTTTAACACCCATTATTTCAGCATATCTATCTCTTTCACCAGCGCTTATATTTACCCTTAAATATGTAAGATAAGGTAAAACTTCTTCAGCTTTTTGCTTAGTTAAAACAAAACCATTAGTACCAGTAGCCATTGATATGCCTAATTCACTACCTTTTTTTACTGTATCAACAAACACTGGAGAAATTGTGCTTTCTCCATCAGATACCAAACTAATGCCTTTAACACCAATATCAGCAGCATCTTCCAAAAAATCAAAAATTACGCGTTTGTTTATAATTTTCCTATCATTTTCTTGAAGCATAGCATAGCAAAAGTGGCAACCGTAATTACAAGCTCTAGTTAAAGCCATATCTATGGTTATTGGGGCTATTTTTTCACCCCTCTCCCATGCTTGTATTCTATCCATATGCCAATTGATTTTTGTTCCATCTAAGATAAGATCAACATGTTCTTTAATTGATGACATTTTTATTCCTTAAAGTTAAAAATAGTTAACATATTAACTGATATAAAGCAATTATATACAATTAATTAAAAATAATCTATAGCCTTCTTATTTTACTTTTATCCTTTGATTCTTCGTAAAAAATTTGGAGAGTACTCTCAAGATTTTTTCTAAAAGATCTTTCTAATGATCTTAATAATTTAGGTCTAATTAATAGATCAACCTCATTAGATAAAGAAATAGTTATCCTCAAGGGCCATTTATCTAAATCTTCAGTTATACCAAGAAAATTGATTGCTTCATTTGTTAAATTGTTATTAATTTCAAAATTTCTGATATTTTTGATAACTTTTACTTCTTTCTCTTTCATAGATAAATTTAGCCAGTTTTCGTCAGGCATTTTATCGTAGAAATTAATCTTAGAATTTGTTTCCTCTATTTCATGATCTCTCAAACTTTTTAATATATTTTGTAAAATTATATTAACAACCATAAATTCATAGCCCATGTTATTTGGTAAAATAATAGCTGGCCTTACAAATAAAGGACTTAAGTTAATAAATTCGTGAACAGCCCTAAGAAGGATGTGCTCACAAAACTCTAAAACAGGAAGATTTAATCCTATTGCTCCAATCATCTCACAAATTCCGTTGATTTTTAGATTTTCTTTAGTTTCATAAAAAAAACCAACAACTAATCGAGATTTGACATTATAGGAAATACATATGGAGCAGTCTTCATATTTTGAAGATAAATTTATATGTTCTGTTTTACTAATTATTTGTTTTTGGTATTTTTTTTTCTTTGAATAGTCTTCGACCACTGACAATAAACTAGATGGTATATTCTTTTTAAATACCTCACCATACCTATAATCAACCTCTGAAACACGTTCAAGAGCCTGACCTTCTTTTAAACTTTCTTTTTCAAATTTTGAACTAGTCAAATTATTTAACGTACAGTAAACTCTTTTATTAAGGATTTTATATTCAAGATTAAGGTTGTTTTGAAAATATTTTTTTATTTCTGGAATAGTCATTTTAGAAAATAATTCTTCTGCAAATGAAATTTGATAATTATATCTTTTGGCTTCAATTAGTGATGAAACTAAATTGATGAAACTTTTTGTAATATTTTCATCTGGAACCCATAATGAAAGAACTTCGTCCTCACTTCCATGTAACCTTAATTTATCAATCAATTGAGAATTATGTTTACTCACCAAATCCTCATATTTATTGAATTCATTTAAGTTTTCATTTGTCATTATTCCCTATTTCCTGATCTAATATGTGTTTATAGATTTTTAAATATTCATTTGTAATAATATCATTACTATATTCTTTTTTAAGTAAGGCCAATGCTTTTTTTGCCATTATAGTTCTTTGATGATAATGCTCTCCTAAAAAAGTAATGGCCGATGTAATTGAATTAATATTTCCCGCCTTAACTAATATAGCGTTTTTTTGTTTTTTACTAAAATCCAGATAACCATTGATATCAGAGGTTATAATCGGACATCGAAAAGCTACTGCTTCTAACATTGATTTTGGAATACCTTCTCCATATAAAGATGGAAATATACCTATGTCCATTTTTTTCCAAAAACCCTGTATATCTTCAACAAAGCCCAGAAATGTAATGTCCTTATATTTTGACCAAATTTCAATGTCATTTTGTTTTAGAGATGTAGGATTTTTTTGGTCTATTGTCCCTGCTAAAAAAAGTTTATATTTTTTGTTATGTTCATTAATTTGAAGAAAAGATTTCAACAACAACTCAATTCCCTTAATCTTAAGTAATCTTCCAGAAAAACCCAAATTAATCTGTTCATTATTTCTCTTTTTTAATATTTTATTTTCTATATGCACTCCTGATCCCTTAATCAAGTGGACTTTCTTTTCATAAATACCAAAATCTTTTAAAATTTGTTTATCATCAGTATTCTGAACTAAAAAAAAATTTGTCTCTTTAAGGGCAAAAATCTTAAAAAAAATTTTTAATAATCTATATATAATTTTTCTATCTTTTATGTGTTTAAACAAAACGCCAAAACCCATAACACCATTTATAATCCTAACTTTTTTATACAGACAACTCATCAAAGTTAAAAAGATTGGCTGAAGTGCAACATTGAAAATCAAATCTGGGTTTATAGCATTAATTTTTCTTTTCAATTTGACTAAGTTATAAATAATAATTAAAGGATTAATATTATTTCTTTTCATATCAAAATTGTGAATGATAACGTCATATTTATTTGGACTGCTAACGTCTTTTTCGCAAATCAAATGTACTTCAAACCCATATTGCTTTGCAGCGTTATATGCAGGAATTCTATGAGATAAAAAATAAGAATAAGACGTAACTATAAACAAAATTAATGGTTTTGAACCATGAGATTTTTTAAATTTTTTCATTTATTTCTTAATTTTGATTAATATTGTAAAAGAGTATAAGATACATTTAAAACCAAATAATAGAAGTTATTTATAGTAAGGCAAACAATATTTGTGTGGATTTTCTGGTATTTTTTTAAAAAATAATCCTAAGTTTCAGCTTGATATTGATGTTCATATTCATAAAATGAATGATGCTATATCTCATCGCGGCCCTGATGGATCTGGTGTTTATTTTAACTATGAAAGAAATATCGCATTAGGTCATCGAAGACTTTCTGTAATAGACCTTTCTAACAAAGCCTCCCAACCAATGAATTCAGAAAATAATCGATGGATTATTTTATTTAATGGTGAAATTTATAATCATATTCAAATAAAAAATGAACTTAAATTAAATTATTGGAAAAGCACTTCAGACACAGAAGTATTGCTTGAAGCATGCTCTAATTGGGGACTAGAAAAAACTTTGAAAAAAGTTAATGGTATGTTTTCTTTTGTGCTTTGGGATAAAAAGTTAGAAAATTTATTTTTAATTACAGACCATATAGCGAAGAAACCAATTTATTGGTTAGAAACTGATACATATTTTGCTTTTGCATCTGAATTAAAATCTTTAATGATGCTTCCTGATTTCAAAAAAGAAATATGCCGTGAAGCAGTGATGCAGTATCTTTATCAAGGATACATTTCTGCACCACATTCAATTTATAAAAACATTTTTAAGATGAAAGCAAAAAATATTTTAAAAGTAGGAAAAAATTCAAATCCTAATTTTAAGATATATAATTATGGACAATTATTTCTTAAAAACCAGTTATTAAGAAAAGATAAAAATCAAATATTTAAATTAGAGCAAGTAATTGCAGAATGTGTAAAAGATAGATTAATGTCAGATGTTCCTATTGGATGCTTTGTTTCAGGGGGAGTTGACTCAGCATTAGTGGCATATTATGCAAATAAGTATTCTTCAAAAAATATTAGTACTTTCACAGCGTCATTTAACAAAAAACAATATGACGAATCAATTGCGGCATCTAAATTGGCTAATTACTTAAAAACAAATCATTATCAAGTGAACGTTGATGAATCTGATATTTTTGGACTTATTAGAGATCTCCCAAGGGTTTATGATGAGCCCTTTAGTGATCCGTCACAAATTCCACTACATTTTCTATCAAAATCCGCAAAAAAGAGTGTAAAGGTAATTTTGACTGGAGATGGTGGAGATGAATTTTTTGGAGGATACAGACGACATATATTTGCCTTTTACTATAATTATTTTAAGAAATATTTTAGGCATATAAATCTTCAAATCCTAAGTGTAATTTTAAATTTAATTACAAACTTCTTTCCGCTTAAGGATATTTCTTTACTGAACATTCAAAAATTAAATATTGCTCTAAAAGCTTCAGATCTAAGTGATTTGTATTTTTCATTAACATCTAAGCTTTCACAACCAGAGTACTTTGATGATTTAAAAATTCTCAAACAGTCAAATTGTTATATTAATTTATTAAATAATAATAATGATTATATTAATAATTTGGAAAAAATATTAGCAATAGATCACTTAAATTATTTGCCAAATAATATTTTAGTTAAAACAGATAGAATGTCTATGTCGCACGGGTTAGAAGTAAGAAACCCGCTTTTAGACATAAGATTGATAAATTTCTCTAACAAAATATCTTTAAGTTCAAAAATTAAATTTGGAGTTGGTAAAATTCCTCTACGAGATTTATTAAAAAAAAATATCCCTAATCAACTTATTTCAAAAAGAAAACACCCTTTTTTAGTGCCCATATCAAATTTGTTAAGGCATGAATTTTATGAAGATAGCAAAAATCTTGTGCTTGATGGACAATTAATAAAAATGGGTTTTTTTAGTGAAGTAGAAATTGAAAAGATATTTTATCTTCATAAAAGTGGAAAAAGAAATTATGAGGAGTTCTTGTGGAATATATATATGTTTGAAAACTGGATACAAAATGTACATAATTGACTATTTTAAACCAACTAAATTTCCATTATCTAAATATATGATCTTATTACATAGTTTATTAACTAATTCTTCATTATGAGAAGCCAAAATAAAGATCGCTGATGAAAAAACAAAGCTATCAATCTTTTCTGACATTTTAGCTATCCATTCTTTATCACCAACTGACAACCATTCATCCATAATTAAAATCTGCGGATCCTCAGCAGAAGCAATCGCATAAGCCAGCCTCATCCTCATTCCTGAAGAATAGGTTCTAATAGGTAAATTTAAAAATGAACCAAGATCAGATATTTCTTCGATAATACTAAATAATTTCTTCGACAACTTAGGCGATCTTTTCAAATATAATCCTTTCAAAATTATATTTTCATAACCTGTTGCATCCTCTTCTAAACCAAATCCAATATCTATCAAAGAAGTTATTCTCCCAGATATTTCAACCTCTCCAATATCAGGCTTAATTGCTCCTGAGCAGACCCTTAAAAAAGTTGTTTTTCCTGAACCATTTTTCCCAATGACACCCAATCTATCTCCAGACGATATTTGAATATTTATATCTTTAAGGGCGTTAATTATAATTGTCTTATTTTCATCTTTTTGACTTTGTGTAAAATTGACAAAAGTATTCCTTAACGATCTAGCTGAAACATCGAAGATAGGTATATTTACTGAAACATTTTTTAAATTAATTTTAACTTTTTTTTTCATTAATTAAATCCAGTAAGATAATCTTTTAGAAAAATTGTAATGCAAGATGGAACAAACTAAAAATGATAAAACAGTAAAAGAAAATGCTAAAATATATGAGTTAATCGATGGTAAATTACCTAAAATTGGCGATCTGATTATTTCCATTAAGGAAAATAAGGGATTAACTTTAAGTATAGATAATAAAATTGGAGAGCTAACGCTAATCTTTGATTCTTCCCAAATTATCGGTGTAAAAAAAAATAAGAGTTGCAAACAAGCACTTATTAAAGGTGGTATATCTCTAAATCTCGAACTTAGTAAAGCAAGCGAATATGATGTAAAAATTAGAAAAGCAATTAACATAATAAATCCAGGAAGAGATAAAATCATTATAAAAGAAATATTTTTACCAGATAATAAAAAAATTAGAGGTAATATTAATATAATATGAAGAAAGTTAAAAAAATTTTTTATAACAATTCTTGTTGGATAACAAACAATTGAAACATTTGTTTGTTTAATTATCCCTGAACTATCTTGAAAAATTGTACAGTTTTCATTAAGAGTGGTAGAGAAAAATATCCATATCACGAAACCAACAGCAAGATATGGGAAAAAATCTTCTAAATCAGTCCCAAAAATTTTACTGTAAACAGGACCTAATCCCATTAAAAAAATACCAACTATTATGGTATTCCAAAAAGGTCCAAATCTAGTACGTCTATATTTTTGTTTTACGTCCTGATACCCACCATAAAACCAAATTTCTTTAGTTGAAAAGATATCGGATATATAATTCCCAAAACAGTTTTTTATAAATATCATTATAACTCTTATTAATCTTCATGGATTACACATGTATATATATGTTTTGGTAAAAATTTAATACAAAAATTTCTGTAATTGATACTAGAGAATAAAATATAATAATTTTGAACATTTTAATATCTCCTAATAAAAATTGCAGAGGTTTGAGAAGAAAAACTATGTAGAATAAGCAATATTTTGCGTAGGCGTGTGTGGGTAAAATATTTATTAAGATGATTGGAAATATAAGCAGACTAAAAGACAGAATTTGAAAATTTCGACTTTTTATAAGAAAAACAAACTTTCTATAAAAAAATCTATTTTTTAAATTTATGATTAAATAGATGGTAAAAACTAAAATTAGTATTACTGATAATACTGAAAAAGTAAAATCCGCAAAAAATAAAGTTAGAAATGTTACAAAAAAGTAAATAATTCTGTAAAATAAGTCAATTATATTGATATTGTTAAGATTTAAACTATTTAAAACTTTGATTAAGTCCTCTACTTTTTCTGAATTAATGATACTTCCAAATTCAATAAAAATATTTTTTCCATAAAAGAATAAAATTAAAAACGATATTAAAAAAAATGAAAAAGTATATTTATAATTCAAAAACTTTTCTGAAATTATATTAATAATGACGAAACTATAATAAATAATAAAAAAAGTAATAAAAATATATAAATTTCCCCTATCTAGAAAGAAACTGTAAATTAATAAAAAAATTAAAAATAATGCACCCTTTAATGAACGAAAGCACTTAAAATTAACTAGTATAAATATTGAAATAACAGTGTAAATAGATTCTGGACTTATGGATGAAATGTTTAGCAAAACTGAAGGGAAAGAAATTGAAGCAATAAAAATATTAATAGATTTTGCATCTAAATTTTTTGATTTTTCTCTTAAGAAAAGTAATTTACATCCAATTAAAAAAAGACAAAATATAAAATTAGTTGCAAAAAAGTAATTTCTTAGCAAACCGTCATTATCATAGAAATAATGTTCATAAAGATTTTGATCTAAATTTTTATAGTCACTATATAACTGAGAAAAATTTTCTAAAATTAATTTTTGAGGAGTAAATTGAACCTCATGATGTTTTTCAAAAAATCTTTTTTCTAAAATTTGGTTATCAGGAAATTTATTTGGCGCAATAGAGTTAACATAAATTAAACCCAAGAAGAAAAATAAAATAATTTTTTTAAAATAAACCATATTTGTATTCATTTCTATTTATCTAACTTATTTTTTTTATTATAACAAACTCTATGTATTTCTATTTTGAGGAATCCTTTTCTAGGAATAATGATGAAAAAAATATCTATCATTGGATTAATGTCTGGAACAAGTATGGATGGAATAGATGCATCCTATGTTTATTCTGATGGAGAAAACGTAGAAAGAACTGGTATAAACTCAGTCACAAATTATCAAAAAAAAACAGCAACTTTGCTTGAAAAAGCAATGAAAAGTCCAATATCTTTTTTAAAAAATGAAAAGCTTTTAATAAAGCTTAATAGATACATCACAGTAGATCATGCAAAAGCTGTTATTTATCTTAAAAATAAATTTAAAATTAATCCAAATCTAATTGGATTTCATGGTCAAACCCTTCTACACGATCCCAAGGTACTATTTTCTGTCCAACTAGGTTCAGGACAACAGTTAAGTAAGATGCTGAAGACAAATGTAGTTTATAACTTTAGGCATAATGATCTTAAAGGAGGAGGTCAAGGTGCACCAATTGCACCAATATATCATAAATTTATTGTTAAATCGTTAAACTTAAATCTTCCTACAATAATTATAAATATAGGAGGAATATCTAATTTAAGTTATTGGGACGGAAAAACACTTTTAGGATTTGATATTGGTCCAGGAAACAACTTAATGGACTTTTATATGAAAGAAAAATTTAACAAACCCTTTGATTTAGACGGAGTAGTTGCAAGCAAAGGATTTGTTATTAATAAATATGTGGAAAGGTATTTTAAAAATCCATTTTTTAATTTACTACCACCTAAGTCGTTAGATAGACTCGAATTATTCGATACAAAAATTCTCAAAGAACTAAAAAATGAACTACCTGAAAATATAATGTCAACTTTAAGGGATCTAACAGTCAAATCTATATTAAAAGGTATTCAGCTCTTACCCAAAAAACCTCTAAATTGTATTCTAGTTGGAGGAGGTCAAAACAACGTTAACCTTGTTAATCAAATAAAAAAAGTAATGCCATTGAAAGTTTTTACCGCAAACGAATTAAAGTTACCTGGAGATTTTATTGAGTCTGAATTAATAGCTTTCTTAGCAGCTCGAAAATTTTTTAAATTACCTTCAACATTTCCTTCTACAACTGGAGTTAATAAGGACACTATTTTAGGAGATTTAATCAAAATACTAAAAGATTAAATCATTGATCTTAAAGAAGACCTATAAAAAGGATTAATCCCTGGGCTTGATGGCAGTAAAGATCTAACATCTGAGAATGGGAATGTTTTTTCTTGCCTATAAGCTTCCGCATATTGACCTGCTGGGGTATTGCACTGTGCAGACCTAAACCTATTCAATAATTTAGTGGCTTTTAAAAAATTTTTTGGATCTTGACTTTTATGCTTTAAAATAGCTTCTGATTTTATTTCAAAGTAAGGAGTAATGTCGACATAGTACTCAGGCATAAAATTTACACCCATTAAATTATCTGCATATAATATGGGACAAGTGAAGCCAGCAGCCATTTTTACAAAGTCTGACAAAGCTCTATGATCAGGATGATAATCTTCAGGTGAATGAGTGACAATTAAATCTGGTTGAATAGATATTACAAATTTCTTAATTAATTTAGCTGCTTCTTGGACAAAAAATAAATTTCCATCTGGAAAATCAAAAAAATGTGGTTTTCCTATGGACTTAAGAGCATCAATAGTTTCCAATTTCCTGACTTTTTTTAAATCAGGATAATCAAGAACATTTCCTGCAGAACCATCAGTAGCTATGGCTATAAATACATCATCATTTCTAGCTTTACACGACAATAACAAACCAAGCATGAATATTTCTATATCATCAGGATGTGCACCGATTGCTAATACTTTCATTTATTTTGTTCTTGGTCTATTATTCATAAAAAATTATTCATAGCATATTAATGGAATTTATTTCAACAAATATAAACGGTTATATAGAAGGATACTATGGTCGTTTATTGAATTGGTCAGAAAGAAACCAAATTCTTAAAAAATTGAATAGTTGTAATTTTAATACATATTTTTATTGTCCAAAAGAGGATTTGTGTCACAGATTATATTGGCGGAGAAATTATAATAAAAGTTGGATAACTGCTTTTAAAAACTTTTGTAAAAACAGCCAAAAATTAAAAATAAATATTATGATTGGTATTTCTCCTGGGTTGGATTTTAATTTTACTGAGAACAGCTCTGATTTTAAGATTCTTGTAAAGAAAGCAAAGATGTTAAAATCTTTTGGTGCAGTATACATTGGTTTGTTATTCGACGATATACCAAGTCAATCACATAAAGTTGATGCCCAAAAAAAGACTGATGGGGTGTTACACGCTGAATTGACTAATTACCTCTCTAAAAAAATAGATGCACAGATTTTTGTTGTGCCACGAGTATATTCTGATGAATTAATTGAATCAAAAAATAATTATTTATTTGATTTTGGTAAAACTATTTATAAGGGTATCCCAATTTTTTATTGTGGAAAAAATATAATTTCTGAAACAAATCATAATGATGAATTAAAAACTATTAAAAAAAATGTCACTAATAAAATTATATTTTGGGACAATCTTTATGCAAACGACTATTGTCCAAAAAAAATATTTATAGGCCCATATATGGGACGATCAAGTTTTCATAACACTATGATTAATCCAACAGGATTAATTAAAACTGATCTTTTAATATTAGATTTGATAAACTATTCTATAAAACAAAATAGTAGTGATAAAGGATGGAAATATATTCTTAAAGAATATAAAATTCCAGAACAATTTCAATTAGTTAGCCAATATTTTTTTCCTTTAAATTATAAGCAAAAAAATATTAGTAAAAAGATCACTTATGAAAAACACATGGAAGCGCTTGATTTTTTACTTTGGAAATGGAAAAATTCTCTTTCAAGAGAATGGTATCAATATATGCTTATTTTAAAACAAGATTTGCAATTGCTTAATGGAGAGTTAAAACCCGGCCGTGTAAAAAAGGTTTTTCCTGCTCCTTTGAAAGAATTTTTATTTACAACTAAAAGGAGGGGCAAATGAAAAAAATAGGGTTTGTTGGGTTGGGTAATATGGGATTTTACATGTCAAAAAATCTTTCTATGAATAATTATACTGTAGGCGGCTACGATATTAATCAAAGTGTTTTTCAAAATTTAAAAGAATTTAATATTAATCAAGTATCCTCTCTTATTAAAATTGCTAGTGAAAATGATGTAATTATAACCATGCTTCCTAATAGTGTTATTGTCGAAGAAATTTGGACGGAAATTTTGAATAATATAAGACAGAATACATTAATTGTTGACTGTTCAACGATTGACATTGAAACCTCCAAAAAATTACATAATATTGCTAAAACCAAAAATATTTCATCTCTTGATGCACCTGTGTCAGGAGGAACAATTGGAGCAGAGAATGGAACTTTGACTTTCATGGTCGGTGGAGATAATGAAACTTATAAGCAAATCACACCCTTATTTGAAGTAATGGGAAATAAATCCATTCTATGTGGGCCCGCTGGATCTGGTCAGGCGACCAAAATGTGCAATAATCTGTTATTAGCAATTACAATGTCGGGTTTAGGTGAGGCTATTAAACTAGCTAACTCACAGTCTTTAGATATGGAAAAGTTTTATCAAGTATTATCAACTTCTACAGGTTCATGCTGGGCACTAAATAATTATTGTCCAATAAAAAATATTGGTCCAACAAGTCCAGCCGATAATAATTTTAAACCAGGTTTTTCATCCCAGCTTATGCTAAAAGACCTTTCTTTAGCATTAAGTGCTTCACTACAAGCTAATTTAAATCTTAATATTGGAAAAAAAGTTCTAAAAAATTATCAAAAATTAGTTGAAAATCAAGAGGGTCATTTAGATTTTTCAAACATTATAAACTATACTGAATAATAATGATTTTGATACCACTTTATAAATTTTGGGATACCTTCTTCTATCTTTGTTTGAGGTGAAAATTTTATACGACTTTTTAATTTTGTTAGATTTGCTGATGTTCTTTTACTTTCTCCAGGTTGCATTTCTAAAAAATTCATTTTTGCACTTTTGCCCAAGTGCTTCTCAATTATTGAAATAAAATATTTTAAATTTATTGGTTTGTCATTACCTATATTAAACACCTCATAGAAATTATCTTTATTTAAAAATAATTCCTGATTTGGTGTGTTCATCAATTTAAATATTCCATCTATAATATCGTCAATATATGTGAAATCTCTGTACATGTTTCCATTTCCGTAAACATCTATTGGAATATCTTCAATTATGTTTTTAGTAAATTTAAAATATGACATATCTGGCCTACCCCAAGGTCCATAAACAGTGAAGAATCTTAATCCAATACACGGAATTTTATATAAGTTAGAATATGCAAAAGACATTAATTCGTTAGATTTCTTTGATGCTGCATAGAGGTTTAAAGGATCATCAACCTTATCTTTTTCAGAAAACTTTTCTTTAGATGAATTACCATAAACTGATGATGATGATGCAAAAATTAATTTTTTTATTTTAAGACTTTTACATATTTGAAGAATGTTAAAAAAACCGATAATATTATTATGAACATATGATTCAGGATTTTCCAGAGAATACCTAACCCCTGCTTGCGCTGCTAAATTTATTAAAATATCTGGCTTTTCTTTAATAAAACAATCTTTGAGTTTTTTTGAATTCGTAATATCAATATTATAAAATTTTAAATTAAATTCAATTAACAATTTATGTCTAGATTTTTTTAACTCTATGTCATAATAGTCATTAAAATTATCAATTCCAATAACATCATAATTATTTTTTAATAGCAAAGTAGCTAAGTGAAATCCTATAAAACCGGACACACCTGTAATTAAAACTTTATTAGATCTGTTCAATGATCGTTCCAATTATGAATTATATAATTCGATTTCCTATTTAAATTTTAACCATCACAAATTTCCAATTAGACTATCACCTAATAATGGTGCTATAACTAAGCTTACTATGGCCATAACATTTATTAGAATATTCATAGAGGGTCCTGAAGTATCTTTTAAAGGGTCACCAACTGTATCTCCAACAACGGCGGCTGTATGAACGTCTGAACCTTTTCCACCAAAATTTCCTTTTTCAACAAACTTCTTTGCATTATCCCATGCTCCTCCAGCATTTGACATCATAAGCGCCATCATAACGCAGCAAATTAAAGCCCCACCTAACATTCCCCCCAATGCTTTTGGTCCTAAAACAAAACCAATTACAACTGGGGCTAAAACAGCTAAAGAACCGGGACCAATCATCTTTTTTAAAGCAGCATTTGTTGCAATTTCAACACACCTAGCAGTGTCAGGCTTAGCCTTACCTTCTAATAGTCCTGGAATTTCTTTAAATTGTCTTCTTATTTCTTTAATCATTTCAAAAGCTGCGTCTCCAACTGCAGTCATAGTCATTGAACTGACTATGAAAGGGAAAATGCCACCCAAAAACATGCCACATAGCACAAGAGGATCATTTATAGCTAAGACAAAGTTTTCGCTTTGATTTGAAATTTTTTCGATATATGCACTAATTAATGCTAAAGCTGCTAATGCCGCTGCACTAATAGCAAAACCTTTACCTATGGCTGCGGTAGTATTTCCAACTTCATCGAGTGAGTCTGTAATTTCTCTTGTTTCTTTACCCATTTCAGACATTTCAGCAATACCCCCTGCATTATCTGCTACAGGACCATACGCATCAATAGCCATTGTAATACCTACAGTACTTAGCATTCCTACAGCAGCTATGCCAACACCATATAAACCTGCATATATGTTGGAAATAAATATGATTAAAACTATTGTAATAACTGGTACGGCAACAGATTGCATACCAGTTGCTAATCCTGAAATCATAACTGTTGCAGGACCTGTTTCTCCATCTTTGGCAATTTTCCTAATCGGAGCACCTCCAGTGTAATATTCAGTTATTAAACCAACAATTATTCCTCCTACAGAGCCAACTAATACTGCCACCCATACTCCATTAGAGACGCCGACATAATTAACTAAAAAATAAGCCAAAATAATAAACAATGCTGCGGATCCTATGGTTCCATACCGCAATGCAATTTCTGGGCTTTTATCAGAAAAAGCTTTTACTGTTAATATTCCAAGTATAGAGCATATTAAACCTAATGAAGCTAATAATAATGGCATAAATTGAAGCATGAATTGACTCCCACCTAAATTATTAATAGTTGCAGATGTCATTGAAGCTGCTAATGCTATTGAAGCTATCATTGATCCACAATAGGATTCAAATATATCAGAACCCATACCGGCAACATCACCAACGTTATCTCCAACATTATCAGCAATAACTCCTGGATTTCTAGGATCATCCTCTGGGATACCTGCCTCTACCTTACCAACTAAATCTGCGCCAACATCAGCACTTTTAGTAAAAATACCACCACCAACTCTTGAAAACAAAGCAACAGAAGAAGCGCCCATTGCAAAACCTTCTATGTAATGAATTGTGGTCTTATCTCCTGCAAATAAATAGAATAGTATACCAATTCCAAAAAGACCCATAGAGGCCACTGTAAGTCCCATAATGGAGCCTCCAAAAAAAGCAATATTTAATGCAGATGATGCGCCTTTTTCGTTTGCAGCAACAGCTGTTCTTACATTTGCTTTTGTGGCTGCATACATTCCAATATAACCTGCCACACCAGAGCATAAGGCCCCAAGCAAGAATGACCCAGCTGTTTCAATTCCTAATGAAAAATAAAGTGCAAAAATACATATTAAACAGAAAATTGCTAAACGCTTGTATTCAGAGGCCATAAACACCATGGCACCTAAATGAATTTGATCACCAATTTCTTTAACTTTACCACTTCCTTCCGAATTTTTTTGAACACTTAAATAAACTATGTAGGCTGACATAAGGCCTAAAAAACCAAGGATGATTGGTAAAATTGTATTTAACATTTTCTTCTCCAGTGTCAGTTTAATTCTGTTTAATCTAATGGTGCTTGTTTTAATAAGATTATATAAACCTGTAAAGATTTATATTTTTAAATGTCATCATTGTATTTTTATGAATGTATTCGCTCTAAAATTTTTTAAAAGTATGAGTATATCTTTTTTTTTCAATGCTATACATCCCATGGTGTTTCTGTTGTCAGAAAAACTACAATGTATAAAGATTGCACTTCCTTTATTTTTAATTGTTGGTTTAACATTATGAGAAGTCACAAGAATTAAATCATAAGCGCTATCTTCTCTCCATAATCTTTCGTAATTAAAATTTAGCGATGGAAAACTATTAATTTTTACATATTTATTATAATTAAGATTTCTAATGTCATCGCACCACCCACAGTCTTTTGTAATTCGATTTATTTTTAAAACGTTTTTGTTCTTGAATTTTGGCCTTAAAACTCTGTCAGCTCTATAATATAATGACACTATATACCATTTCCCCATTGGGGTCGTTTTGTCGCCTTCTATTTTTTTTGATGGGTAGTTGAGGCCACCCAAGCCTATTTGACACCCAAAAATTTTATTGCCTACTTTTAAAAAATAGTTTTTATTGAGCTTTTTGATTAACCAACTTTTCCTCATAAGTAAGTCTAGATAATTTAATATAACAAAAAAACATATATTTTTGTTAAAAATGAGATTAAATTATTAATAATTTTTGGATTACTTATTATGGTTGATCAAAAACAGACCTGGATGCAATCCGTATTTGTTTATAAAGATGTGAGAATGCTAAGAATTTTACTTCTCGGGGCCATTAGTGGTTTTCCATGGGTCCTTATTGCCAGTAGTTTAAGTCTTTGGCTCAAAGAGGATGGATTAAGTAGATCAACTATAGGCTGGGCAGGTTTAATTTTTGCAGTATACGCATTTAATTATTTATGGTCTCCAATTATAGATAGAATCCAAATACCTGTTTTAACGCAAAAAATTGGTCACAGAAGAGCATGGATAGTTTTAATGCAGGTGGTAATATTACTAAGTTTGGTAACTTGGAGCTTTATAAGCCCAACACAAAACTTAGCTTTGTTAATTTCAGTTGGATTAATTATTGCGATTGCTTCAGCAACACAAGATATAACCGTTGACGCTCTAAGAATTGAACAGATCAATCAAAATGAAGGAAAATCAATGGCAGCTGGAGCGGCAGTTGCAGTAGTTGGTTGGTGGACTGGCTACAAATTAGGTGGTGTTGTAGCTTTATTTACAGCAGAGTATTTTGAAAACATGGGTATTACTGGGTACTGGCAAGCAACTTTCTTGGTTTTAGGGCTTGTAATAATTTTAATGAATATTGGTTTAATGTTTGTCCATGAACATATTGATATTGGTAAACAAGTAAGGCAAAAAGAAAATGATAAAATAATCTTAGAAAGACTTGGGTCTAGCAACTTTATAACTAATATTTTTGCCTACATCACAGGGACTGTAGGTGGTCCTGTGATTAGCTTCTTTAAAAAAAATGGATTTGCTATAGCTACAGGTATATTAGGTTTTGTCTTCTTATTTAAAATTGGCGAAGCATTTCTTGGCCGTATGTCTATTGTTTTTTATAAAGAAATTGGATTTTCTAAAGGGGATATTGCCATCTACTCAAAAGGGCTTGGTTGGATTACAACTATTATTTTCACGTTATTAGGTGGTGTAATGGCAATGAGGGCAGGAACAATAAAAACAATGTTTTTTGCTGGAGGATTAATGGCTCTAACAAATCTTCTATTTGCAGTTTTGGCTTGGACAGGCAAATCTGAGTTGTTGTTCGCAATTGCTGTTATTGCCGACGACATTACAGCTGCATTCGCAACAGTAGCATTTGTTGCGTTTATTTCGTTGTTGGTTGATAGGACATATACTGCTACTCAATATGCTCTATTAGCGTCTATAGGCACTGCCGGCAGAACCACACTTGCCTCATCTTCAGGAGCTCTTGTAGATTGGCTAAATGGAGATTGGGGAACTTTTTTTATTTTAACTGCAATAATGGTAATTCCTTCTTTAATATGTTTGAGGCTCATAAGTAATAAAATAAAAATTGGTATGAAATAATTACTAGTCAACATATCTCTAATAAAACACAGGAAGGCTTCAATTAAATCTAAAATTAACTTATAAATTACTTTCTTTCAAAGTCTGGTTTTGTAAGTTATTATAAAATTGTTTTAAAAATAATTTTTATATAAAAAAGAAAAAAAATTTGAAGATAATTATTAAAAAATTAGATAGTAAATTTTTCAATATTTTTAGTCTTATAAATTATACTTTTATTGACTTAACTCTTTTCTTTAACTTTTACTTAAACTTTAAAAAAACAAAAGTTTATTTAAAAGATACTTTTCCTTATTCAGATGAATTGAAGACCTTAAAATCAGAAGGGGTTATTAAAATTAAAAAAGTTTATAATTCATCTACTATTAGAGAGTTAGAAAAAGAGTTTGATTATTTAAAAGATAACTTTAAAAATTTATCTCGAGCTAAAATCGAGGCTAAAATTAATAAAAAGTTTTTAGATGAACAATTTTTTTCTAAAGGAGAGAAATATTACAAAAGATTTTTAAAAAACATTCAAATAAATGACCCATTTATTAAAGCGCCACAACTTTTAAAAATAGCTCTTAATCAGACCTTTATAGATATAGCAAAAAATTATTTTAATACCGATCATATCTATATTACAGGAGTAAATTTTAGAAGAAGTTATTTTAACCATTTACCTGCCAGTGATACACAAATGTATCATAGAGACAGAAACTCTTACAAAATTTTGAAGGTTTTTATATACTTAAACAATGTTGACGAAGACATAGGTCCTTTTCAATATGTCCTTAAAAGTCATAAAAAATGGCCATTGCTTTCAAATAGAAAATATAGATGGGATGATGATTATATAAAAAAAATATATGGGTCCAAATCTATTTTTTCTGCAACTTCTTCTGTAGGTGATATCATAATCGCGGATACAACAGGGTTTCATAAGGGTAAAAATTTGAATAAAAGATACAGAACAATGCTTACTTTGAATTATTCAACATTTGCAGAAAAAGAAAGTAAGAAAGTCAAAATAAAAAAATTTGAAAGTTATCCATTTAAAATTAGTGATGAACAAAAAAATATTTTGAAATACACATCTGTTGAAGCGTAAAATTAATGATTTAGAGGTTTTAATTTATCTAAATGTAATTTATGACTAAATTCAAATTAACAAATATTTGGTTAATAATGTTTTTAAAAGTATTTTCTGTTAACGAACTTGACATTTCAAAAGGCTATAAAATTGGATTAAGGAAAATTCAATCTTCATCTAATTTTGAAAAGTCAATGTTAATAGTGTGGTTGTTAGGGCCGTTTGTTTACTTGATAGAAAGAAGTCCTGCTGACGCATGGCTAACTGCTCTAGCATTTATTTTTTTAATAAGATCTTATAAAAAAAAAGAATGGAATTGGATAAGACAAACTTGGTTTAAATTTGCAACAGCCCTATGGTTAACTGGCTTGATCTCTGCTTTGTTATCTCCAGATCCCTACTTTACTTTTAGCCAAGGATTTGTATGGATAAGATTTCCTTTATATGCTGTAGCAGTGCAGACTTGGTTAGCAAGAGATCGAGACATTAGAATCGTAATGCTTATCTCAATGTGCCTTGGCATGATTATTATGTGTTTGATTTTAACAGCTGAACTTATTTTTTCACCACTTGATGCAAGTGGAGTAGTTAAAACAAGATTAACATGGCCTTATGGAGATCTAGTTCCTGGTGGATATTTGGCAAAGGTATCCCTGCCATTATTTTGTATTCTAATTGCGGTAGCAGTTAATAAAGTATCAAAATTATCTGGGTATTATGGCATCCTAGCATTAATTCCTTTAGGCTATTTGTTTTTGACAGGAGAAAGAACTAATACTTTTTTAAAAGCATGTTCAGGAATAATGTCAGCTTTAGTTTGGAGACCAAAGTTTTTAGCTTTAATGATACTGTTAATAATTCAAATTTTTTCTGTAATTCTTTTATTTTTTTTTAAACCTGATCTAGGAAACAGATTTACTGAAAAATTTTATGAAAGCTTACCAATGGTCAGCGTAAACTCAGGACATTGGGGTACTTGGAGAAGTGGTATACAACAAGGATTAGAAACACCTATCATTGGAATAGGGCCGAGTGGCACTAGAAAAACATGCTTCAATCTCCCTGAACGCTCTCCAAAATGGTTACCAGGCAAAAACCTATGCGCCAATCATCCTCACAATTTTTATGCTCAATTATTTGCAGAAACTGGTATCATTGGTTTATTTTTTGGGACTTGTATGATAATTTCCATCATTTATACTTGTTTTAAAGGTAGAAGGATAAATCCTGGTTGTCCGATGTTAGGCACAGCGTTTGTTGTACCTTTTGCTATATTCTTCCCAATACAACAATTTGGCAGTTTTTTTGGACAATGGAACAATCTTTTTATTTGGTTTGCCATAGCTTTTGCTTTGAGTAATTTGCAAAACTCAAAAAAAAGAATTATTAAATAGAGATTTTAAAAATTGTACTTCTTAAATTATCAAGTTTCTTTGATGATTCTATGGCTGTATGTTTAAAATTTTTCCAAGAAAGCTTTTGATATTTTTTTAGAGATTTTTTGTCACTTGCAATGAACAATATTGCATTTTCAAGTTTAGTTTTATTAATTTCTTCTATAACAATACCGTTTTTACCAATTATTTCAGGAATACCTCCTGAAAAAGATGCAATTATTGCGGCTCCGTTACTCATAGCTTCTGCTACAACCAAACCAAACGGTTCTTCCCATAGTGAAGGAACTACAACAATAGAGGCGTCTCTCATTTTTTTTTGAACTTCATCATGACTTAAATATCCTGTAAAATATGCCTGTTTTCCAATGGCCAAAAACTTTTTTGAATAATTTTTTGCAAATAAAGACATTTTTTTATTCATACCCAAATGTGATGAACCAATTATGCAGAATTTCCAATCAGGAAGTTTATGCGCTAAATTTTCTAATGCTTCAACAAAAAGTCTAACACCCTTTTCTTCTACTAATCTTCCAACAAAAAGTATCTCATTCTTTTTAAATGGAAACTTTTTTAAATTCTTTTCAACACCATTGTACAAAACATGAATATTTGATGGAATAAAACTGAAACCTACCAAAAACTTATCTTTCACATATTTGCTAACACAAAATATGTAATAGGCATTCTTTACAATCATTTTCCGTTCAAATAAAGTTTTAGAACCTGCCATATCTAAAGGGTTATTATGAAAAAAAATATTTACAGGAAACTTCTTTTTAATTTTTTTTAATACAAAATTGAATAGTACAGGCCTGTTATGAATTTCAACCAATTGATTGTTATCAGTATCTTTATTAATATAAAGACACATTATTTTTGCTAAATGTAAATTTTTACTTTTGAACATATTAAAAGAGTTTGTAATGCCAATGAAGTTGTCAGGGATAGCAGGTTCTTTAACTTCCTTGCCAAAAATTCTTGTTTCTTTTTTAAACTTACTATGATTAAAATTATTTAAAACTGTTATAGAGACAGATGATAATTTTTTTTTGTCAAATTGCTCTTTGTAAGGTAATAGAATATTAATTTTCATTTGAATGGTGTAATTTATTTTTTCAGTTTAATATAGTTTAATTCTTAAATTTGTGTACTTTTTAAAGATAATTTTGTTAAATAGGATATAAATTGCAAACTATAATATGTATGAAATGGGGTAAAAGATATGGATCTGATTTTGTAAATAGGCTTAATTCATCAATAAAACGCCACACTAGAAGACCTACCCAATTCTTCTGTTTTACAGATGATAATAGTGGAATTAATAAAGACGTATTATGTAAAAAATTACCTGAAATAAAATTACCTGAAAAAATTTCTTTTACTCCATGGAGAAAATTAAGTGTTTGGCAATATCCCCTTAACGAACTAAAAGGGGACGTTTTGTTTTTAGATCTCGATCTTATCATTACCGGAAATTTGGATCGTTTTTTTGATTACAAGCCAGGAAATTATTGTGTCATTGAAAATTGGACCCAAATAGGTCAAAACATTGGAAACACAAGTTGCTTCAGATTTCCAATAGAGAAGTACGATTTTATTTTTAAAAAATTTCAAGAAGATCCTGTTAAAATTTGGAAACTTCATCATATTGAGCAAATATATTTGAGCCATGAAATCAAGGATCAAAATTTCTGGCCAACTGAGTGGTGTAAAAGCTTTAAACATAATCTTTTACCAAAATGGCCAATGAGAATTTGGAAGCCTGCAATGCTTCCTAGTGAAACTAGTATAGTAGCCTTTACGGGCAAACCAGATCCTGATGACGTAATTAATGGGATTTGGCCAGTGAAAAAATCACAATTTTATAAAAAAATTTATAAACAACTCAAAACTCCAAAATGGGTTTTAGAAAATTGGTCATAGTTTTATAAAATTTGATTGATTGGGTTTTTGTTTATAAAAGCTTCTATTGTTTTTAAGTAACCATTAAAAAACTTTTCATATGCCTCTTTAGAAACGTAACCAATATGTGGTGTAAGAATTAAGTTTTTTGTCTTTCTTAAGATATGATCTCTTGGTAGAGGTTCATTATCATAAACATCTAAAGCTGCACAAGAAATAACATTATTATTAAGTGCTTTTATTAGATCAAGTTCTTTTATAATTGGTCCTCTGCTAGTATTGACAATTACAGATCCTTTTTTCATTAGATTAAGTTTATTTTTGTCAATATAACCCAGTGTTCTATCAGACAATCTAGTATGAATTGTAAGGATATCTGAAATTTGGAATAAATCTGAACTAGTAACATATTCTACACCAACTTTTTCACAATCTTCTTGTTTTAGATTATGGCTCCAAGCAATCACTTTCATTCCAAAAGCTTTTGCATAACTAGCAACTTGTAAGCCTTGCTTACCAAGACCAAAAATACCTAAGGTATTTCCTTTTAAACCTCTACCAATTGTTGTCTGCCAATTACCTTCTTTCATGTTTTGAATTTCAACTTGCAATCCTCTCCAACCAATCATAATCAATGCCCATGCTAACTCTGCTGTCGAATGAATTTTAGTTTCAGTACCACAATAAATTATATTTTTCTTTTTTAAGGTATCTGAGTCTATTGAGGCATTCCACATTCCACTTGTAACCACTAGTTTTAAATTTGGAAGTTTATTTATTAAGGTTCCAGAAAGTGGCGTTCTCTCTCTCATCAAGCACAAAACATCAAAATCAAATAGGTTCTCTGACAAGTTTGTATTATCTCCAATATATTCATTGAAAACTTTAAGCTCTATATTCTCACTAAGCGTTTCCCAATTGGCAAAATGGTGAGCAACATTTTGATAATCGTCTAACACAGCTACCTTAAGCTTTTTCATTGTCTATCCTTCTTTTACAGAACCATAACCCGCCATTCTTCCAAAGACTGCTCCAGATGTTAATCCTGACCCACCAGGATAACCATTAAAAAAAACACCTCCTACCAATTCTCCACAAGCAAATAAACCGCTTATTGGATTGCCTTTAATATCTAATACTGATCCATTTTTATCTACTTTTAATCCACCATATGTAAAAGTTATCCCTCCTGTAACAGGAAAAGCCTTAAATGGACCTTTATCAATTTTCTGTGCCCAATTTGATTTTTTAATTTCAATTCCATTTGTTGATTTTCCATCTAGAATAGTTGGGTCGAAACAAGTATTAAGGTCAACTGAATTATTAAATTCATTGATTGTTTTTTTAGTTTCTATTTTATCAACACCATCCATTTTTGTAATTAACTCGTCAATGGTGTCTCCCTCAACAAAGTGTGCATCATGAAATGTATATTCTTCATAAAGTAAATCAAAAACCTTACTATCAAAAACCTGCCAAGCAAAATGACCCGGCTGATCTAAAACTTTTTTGCCATATTGTGCATATGTATAATTTCTAAAATTTTTGCCTTCATCCAAAAATCTTTTACCTTTTGCATTTACCATAATTCCTAAAAAATAGCATATCTTTCTATAGTTTTTTCTTTCACTGGGCTCTAAATCCAAACCACCATAATTTTTCATATGTAAGTCCATAGGAGTTGCGTGACACCCATTATATAAACCATGTTTTACCGCTCCAATGTTTAAAGCCATTTTTAAACCATCGCCTGTATTATGAGGTGTTCCTCTAACTTTCGCCTTTTGCCAATTGACGCCAATGTAAGATTTTCGAAGTTCGTCATTAGCCTCGAAGCCACCAGATGCAAGAATGACAGAGTCTGCATTAACTTTTTCTTTATTAATATAAACACCTTTTACCATTCCATCTTCAAAGATAAGATTTGTAACAGGTGTTTCATAAAAAATTTTTCCACCTAATGACAAAAATGCATCCAATTCTTGATCAAACAATCCCACCCCTTCGTTTTCTGATGCCAACGTTAAGCCTCCCCAAAAAATATGTTTTCCGTCTTTCAAGAAGCTTTGTCTTGAGTAGATTGGTTCAAACTTAACATTGTGAGAAGAGAGCCACTGAATTGTTTCTAAAGATTTAGAAACTAATATTTTTTGTTCGTGACTCAATGGTCTACCATCATTAAAATTTAATAAATCCTTTTCAAATTTTTCTTGCGTGTAAGAACCAAAATCTGTGTTTTTAATTCTTTTATCATTTGGATTTTCTAAAAGACTCATTAATTGATCACCGCCTTCATAAGCAAATCGCATTGCACCAGCAGTATATTTTGTATTTCCTCCTGCCATTTTTTTTTCTGCTTTTTCATAAATAATTACTTCTGCCCTTTTTTCTAAAGCAGCTATAGCTGCAGACAAAGCGGCATTCCCAGAACCAACAACTATAACTTTTTTTGACATTAAGTACTTCCCTTTTAGCGATGAAATGTTTTATTAGATTGTTCAAATAATTGTTATTCTCTAAACTCAATATTTTCAAGTTTAATTTGTATTTTGGTCTTAAATGTCTTCTAACATAATTGGTTCTTTAATTTGGATCATATTTATATTTTTGTCTTTATTTACACACATGATAATTAAGTCTTTATCAGGTGATGTAGATTTTATAATTACTTTATTTTCTAGGTTTGCGTACTCATTACCTATTTTGTTTATTCTAGCTTATTTAGCTAGAAAATCACTGTTACTACAAATTAACAATTGGAAAAATATAGCTTTACGTTCTTTTTTTGGTTTTGTGACAATGATAATGGTTTTCTCTTCATTACAACTAATTCCTATTGGTCTTACCACAGCACTTGCTCAAAGTTCTGCAATATATGTCACTATATTATCTCCGTTTGTTTTAGGAGAAAAAATTGGGATAATTAGATGGAGTGCTGTCATTACAGGCCTAATTGGTGTTTTTTTAATGATTAACCCAATTAGCATTATTTACGAGACTTCAGACTTATCATCTTTTGGTATTTATCTTGCCTTTGTAAGTGCCATAACACATGCAGCACTTGCGCTTATTTTAAGAAAAATTGGAAAGACAGAACATCCTGCAACTACAGCTCTGATTCATAATCTAATAACTTCGATAGTTATCACATTAACTATCGTTTTATTTGGAACGAAGTTTTATGGAAAAACTGGTGATTATGGAATAGAAATTCTTATAACTCCAAACGAGATATTATATACTTTGATATCACTTGGAATTATAGGTTCATTTGTTCAGTACCTAATGGCTCATAGTTACAAATATGCCGAAGCTACTATTTTGGTTACACTAAGGTATTTAGCAATACCTTTAGCAACGCTTTTTGGTTATATAATTTGGAAAGAAATACCATCGTATAATCAAATTATAGGAGGTTTACTTGTTATTGGATCTTGTCTTTTGATTACTTATCGAGAATTTAAAAAGAAATGAACTAATATCCTATGGCAAGACCATCTTTACGCCAATCACTTGCACCAATCAAGATATCTCTTTCTTCATCCATTAAAATCATTTGACCGCCACCTATAGGTAAAGATGGATAATTTATTGCATGTCCCCTTAATTTTAATTCATTAACTACTTCTTTATCGAAACCTTTTTCTATGTCTAAAATGTTATTATTAGGAAAAATTCGAGGATAATTTAATGCAAATTGTGGATTTAAACCAAAATCGATCATTTGAGATAAAACATAAGCGTGACCCGCAGCCTGATATTGGCCACCCATTACTCCAAAGGAGCCTATAAGTTTGTCACTATTTGAAATCATAGCAGGTATAATCGTATGAACAGGTCTTTTGTTTGGATTTAATTCATTAGGATGACCTTCAATTGTATTAAAAGCTCTTCCCCTACAATGAAAAAGGACACCACTTTTAGGTGAGGTTATACCACTCCCAAAAGCATCAAAAAGAGAGTTAATAAATGAAATTGTCATACCTCTATTATCTCTAACAGTTAAGTAAATGGTGTCTGGGTGATCAGGAAAGTCACTTTTATCATAAGTTTTTGCTTTATTCATGTCTATTTTAGAAGCATATTGATCTATGATTTTAGAATTCAAGAAATGATCCACTGATAATCTATTATACTTAGTGTCTGCTAGATATAGGTCTCTAAGAAAATAACCTATTTTTGTAGCTTCACAGAAAATATGTGTATAGTCGGCTTTTGAGATTTGATTAAAGTTAAATTTTTCAAGAATAGCTAAAATAATTAATGCTACTAAACCTTGACCATTGGGGGGGGCTTCATGAATTTTTATATTTCTATAATTTCCTTCAAGAGGTTTTACCCATTCTGCAGAAGCATTACTAAAATCCTTTAAAGTATGTTTTCCATCAATTGAATTTAACTTTGCTATTAAATCGCTAGCCACCCAACCATGATAAAATCCGTCAAAACCTTCCTCCGCAATTGTGTTAAAAGTCTTAGATAAATTTTCATTTTTAAAATTATCCATAAATTCATAGGCACGCCCATTCTTTAAAAATAAGTTTGCCGTATCAGTATCTAATGATAATTTTTTTAAATTATTTGACCAATCAAATGCCACCCTTTCGTGAACTTTGACACCTTCCTTAGCATAATATATGGCAGGATCAAAAAGTTCTTTCCAAGGCATATGTCCATGTTCTTTATGTAATAAGCACCAACTTGCAACAGCACCCGGTATTGTTATGGCATCTGGCATGTCTGACTTAATTACTGAAATATTATTTTTGCGAAGAATTCCTGCACTTGCTTTTTCACAAGATTTACCAGATCCATTTAGAACCTTGATATTTGTGCTTCCATCAACAGAAAGCATAGCAAAACAATCACCACCAACCCCGGTCATATGAGGTTCAGCAACACACAAAACAGCATTCATTGCTAATGCAGCGTCAACCGCGTTACCTCCGCTTTTTAAAATTTCCAATCCAACTGATGATGCAATTGGGTGAGAAGATGCCAACATAGCATTTGAACTTAAAGCATTTGACTTGCCAAAGCTTGAAAAGTCTCTTTTATTAAATTTGCTTAATAGTTTACTCAAGGTAAATTTTCTCCCCACGTGTAAAATTAAGATTTTAATTTTCTAGGTTCTTTTTATTATAATAATAATTTTTTAATGTTTTTTGCCGCTTGTTTGATCCGTTGTTCATTTTCAACCAAGCCTACCCGAACAAATCCCTCTCCATACTCACCAAATGCCACACCTGGTGCCACAGCGACATCAGCTTTTAACATTAATTCTTTTGCAAATTCTAAAGACCCACTATTTTTATATTTTTCTGGTAAGGGAGCCCACGCAAACATACTTGCTTGGGGGCTAGGAATTGTCCATCCAGATCGAGACATAGATTCAATTAATACATCTCTTCTTTTTTGATAAATGTTTCTTATTTCTTTAACACAATCTTGAGGACCGTTAAGTGCTGCAGTAGCCGCAACCTGAACAGGAGTGAAAGCTCCATAGTCCAAATAAGATTTGATCCTAGTAAGAGCATTTATTAACTTTACATTTCCTACTGCAAATCCAATTCTCCAGCCAGCCATAGCGTATGTTTTAGATGTAGAAGTAAATTCGACTGCTATTTCCTTTGCCTTAGGTATTTGTAGAATTGAAGGAGGTAGAAAATCATCATAATATATTTCTGCGTAAGCAAGATCCGATAAGATGTAAACCTTATATTTTAAAGCAATTTTGACAACCTCATCATAGAAATCTAATGAGGCAACTTGCGCTGTTGGATTGGACGGGAATGATATTATTAATGCCACTGGAGCTGGTACACTATCTTTAATCGATTTTTCTAATCTTTCTAAATATAAATTTGGATTGAATGTACCTTCATCCATTGCAGGCAAGTGTCTTAAAGAGGCTCCTGCAATAATAAAACCATAGGGGTGTATTGGATAAGAAGGATTGGGAGATAATATTATGTCACCTGGTGAAGTTATTGCCTGGGCAAGATTTGCTAAACCTTCTTTTGAACCTAAAGTAACTATAACTTCATTATCTGGATTTAAATCAACGTTGAAACGTCTTTTGTAATAGGCTGCTTGTGCTTTTCTTAAACCTGGTATGCCTCTACTAGAGGAATATCTACCTGTTCCTGGTTTCTCTACAGTTTCCTTTAATTTTTCTCTAATATGTTTTGGAGTAGGCATATCAGGGTTGCCCATACCAAAATCAATGATGTCTTTGCCTTTAGCTCTTAGATCCGCTTTAAGTCTATTAACTTCTTCAAACACATAAGGTGGCAATCTCTTTATTCTATCAAACTCATCACTCATTATTGATCCCAATTAAAATTTGAATATTTTTTTAATATTATCTTTTCAAATTTCTTATTTTTAGTTTAAATATTCGTACTATTTAGGTCTAATATGTTTATTTTAAGGTATCAATGCGTTTTTTTATTAAAAGTATTTTTTTTGTTTTAGGTATATCAATTATTGGATTAATGTTGTGGTTTGGTATGCCCAACATACAAACTGCTTTTAAGAAAGTAGAGGTGATATCAGTTACTATTACTCTAAGCAATAAATGCTCTGTTGATGATGATAGTTTTGTAGTTGCTGTGCCAGGCACAGATATAATGGTTCCCTTCAAAAAAGGAATAGCAAGATTAAGACTTAAATCTGATAGAAAAGTTCAACTTCAATCAAATCCAAAATATGAATCTGTTCGATATACTGGTATCCATGTTCCTGTTGAGTCAAAAATGATTTTAGAAGCAGATTGTTCTACATCACCTAGACTAAAAGGTATATTTGGGTCAATGAAAAACCAATTTAAAAACTAAGGAAATCTGAATGAACAATTACAAAAAAACTTTGCCAGATGATCCTCTTATCAAAAGCAACATTGATGAAATAGGAAAACAATTAAGAGATGGTTCTCTAAGCTGTGTTAAATTAACTTCAATATATTATGTAAGAATAAACATTTTAAATCCAAAACTTAATGCATATATATACCTCAATGAAGATAAAGCTTTATCTTGGGCAGAAGGAATTGATAAGTTATTTTCTAACGGTGTTGATCTAGGCCCACTAATGGGCATCCCAATTGCCATAAAAGATATTTGTTCTGTAAATGGAATGCCAACAACTAACGGCTCCAACATAATTAGTGACGATATAACAGGCCAAGAAGGATCTTTAGTCAAAAGATTAAAGTCTCTTGGTTGCATAATTTTAGGTAAAACTCATACTGTTGAGTTTGCGTTGGGAGCAACTGGATTAAATAAATATAAAGGCACACCAAGAAATCCTTGGGACGAGAATGTACATAGGATGCCTGGAGGTTCAAGTAGTGGCTCAGCCGTGGCAGTTGCTTCAGGTTTAGCTGCCTTTGCTATTGGGACAGATACTGGTGGTTCTGTAAGGATACCTGCTTCACTCAATGGTATTGTTGGATTAAAAACAACCAAAAACAGATGGGCAACTGACGGTATTTTTCCACTTTCTCCTACTTTAGATACACCAGGTCCTATTGCTCGTGATGTTAAGGACACGAAAATAATATTTGATACGTTTAATGGCAATTCAGATAATGCTCTAAAGCCTATTCAAATTAAAAATATGTCTTTTGGAAAACTTAAGGAGCCATTTACAACAAATTTGGATCCTCAAGTAATGGAAGCTTATGAAAATATTTGTGACGAGCTAAAAAAACTTGGTGCAAAAATTGAAGAAATCATAATTCCAGAGGCTAATGAAAAAGCTTCGTTATTTCCTAAAATTGTTGGATCTGAAATCATAAGTGCGTTTGGTATTGATCGCTTCAAAGAAAATGTTGATGAGATGGACCCTATAACTGGAAATAGAGCTAAATTAGGCCTTAACGTTCATTCTTTTGAATATATTTCAGCTAAGCAACGAGTTAGTGAATTAGAGGTTATAGTTAATCAATATTTTATGAAATATGATGCACTTTTGTCTCCAACTACAGTTATGCAAGCATTAGACGTAAATAAAGCAGAAATTGGTAAGGAATTATACGAAAGAAGTCTTTTAGCGTCAGCTAATACCCAACCTGTAAATATTTTTGGAATATGTGCTATTACTTACCCAATACAAAAATTTGCGACAAATCAAAATCAAGATATTCTTCCGATTGGTTTACAAATTATTTGTAATAAGAATGAAGACGAAAAAGCAGTTGAAATTGCTTTATCTTTAGAAAAACGCTTCGGTAAGCCCGAACTTCCTAATGTAAACAAATTTTTATAATGTTTATTTTTTAAAAATAGAGTATTAATACCAAAAATTTTTATTTTAGATCTTGAATTTTATTATTTAAAAAATTAATTATCCATTATCTGTAATAAATCTATTCTAAAATTCTGTCGGGGGATATTAATCATTGTCTTCAAAACTTATAGACGCTAAAAATTTAAAAAAGTCATTTGGGGAGTTTATAGCTGTAGATGACATTGACTTAAGTGTGCTTAGAGGTGAAGTTGTCGGTTTTCTTGGTCCAAACGGAGCGGGAAAATCTACAACAATGAAAATGCTAACTGGTTTTCTAGAACCAGATAGCGGTGACATTATGATTAATAATGTTGATCTAAAATCTAATCCACTGCAAGCAAAGGAATTCATAGGGTACTTACCCGAAGGTGCTCCTTCATATTCAGATATGAATGTTTTAGAGTTTCTTTCATTTGTTGGTAAAATGAGAGGTCTAAATAAAAAAATATTAACAACCCGGCTAGATGAAATGGCCATTCAAATCAGTCTTAAAGAAGTTTGGAACAAACCAATTGAAACACTTTCTAAAGGTTTCAAAAGAAGGGTAGGTATAGCCCAGGCATTAATACACGATCCTGATATTTTAATTTTGGATGAACCTACGGACGGATTAGATCCAAATCAAAAACATGAAATGAGAAATTTAATAAAAACTATATCGAAAAATAAAGCAATAGTGATTTCGACCCACATTTTAGAAGAAGTTGAGGCTGTCTGCTCACGAGCGATGATAATTGCTGATGGTAAGTTACTTGCAAATGAAACACCTGCAAATCTAGAAAAACAGTTTGCAAATAAAGATATAATATCGATTAAAGTTTTTAATAAAATTAACGCTGTTTTAGCCAAAAATTTAAAATCATCAATTCATTATGGTGATGTGAAAATTGAGAAATTAGATAAAGATACTAACAGAATATTGGTAAGTGATGACAAAAGAACACCAGAACTAAATGCTGTATTAAAACAAGTTAACAAATTTAAACTTAATATAATTGAGGCTAGTTTCGTAAAGTCAAATTTGGAAGAAATATTTAGAAAAATTACAACAACAAATGCTTCAAGTTAGACGGTAACTGATTATGAAAATTTATTTAGAAAAGACTTATATAATATTTGATAGAGAATTAAAGGGTTATTTTAGAACTCCATTAGCTTCTATTTTTTTGCTTGTTTTTTTGGCTCTCTCATCTGGAATGACTTTCTTTTTAGGAAGGTTTTTTGATCGTGATCAAGCAGATTTAACAGCTTTTTTTGCATGGCACCCATGGCTGTTTTTAATTTTAATGCCAGCTATTGGTATGAGATTATGGGCTGAGGAAAGAAGATCTGGTACCATCGAACTACTAATAACTTTACCAGTAACTAACATGCAATTGGTAATAGGTAAATTTTTAGCAAGTTGGATATTTACTCTGATTGCACTTATCTTAACCATGCCTATTTGGGTAACAGTTAATTATCTAGGGGATCCAGATAATAATGTTATTCTAATATCATATATAGGGAGTTGGTTAATGGCTGGCGCCTTTTTGGCCCTTACTTCTTGTTTATCTGCACTTACTAAGAACCAGGTAATTGCATTTATAATCTCCTCAATAAGCGGATTTGTTTTAATAATGGCTGGTTTTAATCTAGTTTTATCTTCTGTGAGGTCATGGACGCCAACTTGGGTGACAGAAACGGTTGGTTCAATGTCCTTTCTATCCCATTTTAGTAGAATTCAAATGGGTGTTTTTGATTTAAGGACCCTCATTTTCTTCATTTCAATGATTATTTTGTGTATTTGGATAAACGTACAGCTTGTCCAAATTAAAAAAGCAGATTGAGAGAACAATGAAATTTTTAAATAATATTAAAACAAGAACACTTGTGAGATTATCTATACTTTTTTCTGTTTTAGTCTTTTTTAGTATAAATATTATTGTAAATAATGTCTTTAATTCCTCCAGAATTGATTTTACTGAAAAAAAACTATATTCATTATCTAATAGTACAATTAATTTACTAAAAAATCTTCAAGAACCAATACACATCAGATTATTTGTTTCAGGCAATTTAGTTAAAGAAGTGCCCCAACTTTCCACTTATGCAAATAGAGTGGAAACTGTGTTAAAAACATACAGTAATATTTCTAATGGAAAGATTTCACTTGAAATCATTGACCCTAAACCATTCTCTGATTACGAAGATAGGGCAGTTGGCATGGGGATTAATTCTTTTACTGCCACTGAAATGTCAGATGCTTTATATTTTGGATTAGCCGCTACAAACTCTACCACTGGTCAAAAAAATATCCCTATTTTTTCACCTGAAAGAGAAACGTTCTTAGAGTATGATCTTTCAAGTCTTATTTCAGAGCTTAGTCAAATTAAAAAACCAGTAATAAGTATTATCGACAACCTTGGACTTCAAGCTGACAGTAGAATTGGCAAACCAGAACAACAAATATTAAAACAAATGAAAGAAATGTTTGTTGTTGAAACAGTAAACGAATCCACTAATGAATTAAATAAAAACACTAAAGTATTAATGATAGTTCATCCCAAATTTCTATCCGATGAAACACTTTATATGATAGATCAATGGATTCTTAACGGCGGAGCAACGTTAGTATTTTTAGATCCTTATGCTGAAACTGAAATTAGCCGACAACAAGGGATGCCTCCAATGAACCCTAGGTCTAATCTCAAAAAATTATTGGACACTTGGGGTATAAAGTTTGACAACAAAAAAGCTGTATTAGATACAAAATTTGGATTTCGCATCTCTAGAAATTTAAATGGCAGAGATATACAGGTCACTAATTATCCTTGGTTAAATATAAGGGGGAATGGACTTAACAAAAATGAGAGTGTACTATCAAATCTGAGTACCATAGTAATGACAACTGCTGGATCTTTTGAGGCTATTGACAAGAAGACTAGCTTAGAACCTATTATTGTTTCAAGCCAAAATTCTGGTCTTGGTGATGCACAAAAGGCAGGCAATCCTGAAGGAGACCCAAGAGATCTACTGCCAAATATCAAAAAAGACAATCAAAATTTAATTCTGGCTGGTTGGATAAAATCTCCACTAAACTCGTCCTTTAAAGATAAAGACGAAACGCAAATATTAAAATCAAAAAATAAGTCTAATATCTTATTAGTTTCGGATGCCGATATGTTGATGGATCGTAATTGGTTAACACAAAGAGGTGCATTTGCGAATAATGGTGACTTTGTTTTAAATGTCATCGAAAAAATGATTGGAGGAAGTGCTTTATCTGATCTAAGAGGAAAGAGTACCTCTTATAGGCCTTTTGATAAAATTATAGCCCTAGAAAAAATTGCTGAAGAAAAGTTTCTTTTAGAAGAACAGCAACTTGCTGAAAAGCTGAAAGGTATGGAAGACAAAATAAGAAGTCTAACTCAGAATAATGAAGATGATATAGATATATTATCTCCTGAAACTATCGAGGCGATTGATGGATTTAAAGCTGAAATGATGTCAACTAGATCTCAACTAAGAAGTGTTAAATTTGACCTAAGAAGAGATGTAGAAAATTTGAAAAAATGGGTTATTGCTTTTAATGTTGCAATACTCCCTGTCATATTTGCTGGCTTAGCCTTGATTATATCGTTTAGAAGAAAGAAAAGTTCTTATTAAATATAAATGTTGGATTATAATATGACAAAAATAAAATTTGTGAATATTTCGATAGTAACTTTAACTTTTGTTATTTTAGCAATCATATCTATAAATTTAAATTCAAATAATCACGTTTTTGAAGACAGAGGAAGTTTATTTCTAAAAGATTTCACCAAACATATTAATAAAATTGATAATATTTCCATAAACTCATTTGAAAATAACATTAATTTGGTAAAAAAAGATAATATTTATATTTCAGAATCTGGTTATCCACTTAAGAAGGGTATGTGGGAAAACTTAATTACAAGTCTGTCATTGTTAAGAATTGAGGAATTAAAAACAAAAGATTCACAGAGACATGCTGATTTAAATTTACTTCTTCCAGAAAGAAATAAAAGCAAGGAGGAGGATGAAGGTTATGGAACAAAGATTACTTTGAAAAAACAAGACGGAACAATTTATTCATCTATTTTATTTGGTAAAGTGGATCGGACTGTTGGAGGATTAAGTGGGGGTCAATTTGCAAGATTCCCAGAAGAAAATCAAAGCTATCTTCTAAAAGGTGCTATAAGAATGCCTACAACTAAATCTGATTGGTTTGAGAGTTTAATTTTTACAATAAAAAACGATCAATTCATAAAAGCTACTTTAAACAACAAAAATGGAACTTTTGAAGTTGAGAATAAAGATAATAAGTTAAGTTTAATAGTTCCTAAATCTTTAAATTTTAAAATTGACGAAACTCAGTTGAGTGATATTAGAAATGTTATTAGTAGTTTTTATTTTTATGATATAAAAAAATCATTGAAAAAATATTCTGACAATCTTCCAACTATAACTTATGAAATTAAAGATGGTTTGGTTATATCAATAACCTCTGTTGAACCAGATAAAGATGGTGAAAGTTGGGTAACTATTAAAGTTAAGTCTACTGACAAAAAATCAGAAAAACTAGCCCAAGACATAAGGGACAAAACTGAAGGATTCGAGTTCTTAGCAAATATTATTACAAGCGACATTCTAAGATTGAAGCCTGAAGACCTTGCAGTTAAAGATAAATGATCTTTAATATGATCTAGGCATTCCTAAAACATGTTCAGCTAAGTAAGATAATATTAAATTAGTAGAAATTGGGGCTACTTGATACAATCTAGCTTCCCTAAACTTTCTTTCAACATCATATTCCTCTGCAAAGCCAAAGCCACCGTGGGTCTGCACACATGCTTCAGCAGCCGCCCATGAGGCATCTGCTGCTAGCAATTTTGCAGTATTTGCTTCTTCACCAATCGGCTTGCCAGCTTCATATAGTCTGGCTGCATGATAAACCATAAGCTCTGCAGCCCTCATTTGAGCATAAGCCTTGGCAATTGGGAACTGAATACCTTGGTTTTTACCAATTGCTCTTCCAAAAATATTTCTATTATTAGCATAATCCGTTGATTTTTTAGTAAACCACTTTGCATCACCGATACACTCTGCTGCAATTAAAATTCTTTCTGCATTCATACCTGACAAAATGTATCTAAAACCCTTGTCTACCTCACCTATAAGATTAGAAGCAGGAATTCTAAGGTTATCGAAAAAAACTTCTGTCGTTGAGTGGTTCATCATTGTTCTTATAGGCCTGATAGTAAGACCGTTTCCTTTTGCCTTTCTCATATCTAAAAGAAAAACAGAGAGACCTTCAGTCTTTTTATTAACTTCATTTAAAGGTGTTGTTCTAGCTAACAACAACATTAAATCTGAATGCTCAGCCCTACTGGTCCAAATTTTTTGTCCATTAATTATGTAATCATCTCCATCACGCACAGCTACAGTTCTCAAACTTGTAGTGTCTGTACCACTTGTTGGTTCAGTTACACCAAATGCTTGTAACCTTAAAGTTCCGTCAGCAATCTTAGGTAAATATTCCTTTTTTTGTTCATCAGATCCATGTCTTAGAACAGTTCCCATTGTATACATTTGTGCGTGACACGCTGCGGCATTACAACCTTGATGATGTATTTCTTCTAAAATGACAGATGCTGCAACCATTCCTAAACCAACACCACCATATTCGTCCGGTATAAGGGCTCCCAAAAAACCCGCATCAGTCAAAGCTTTAACAAATTCTGTAGGGTAACCTTGCTCTCTGTCAAGTTTTCTCCAATATTCACCTTGAAAATCACCACAAAGTTTAGCGACAGACTCTCTTACTTCACTAATTATGCTGTCTTGGGTTTCTGAATTTTCTAATTGAATGGTGCTATCAGGCATTTTGATCCTCATAAATATTTTGCGTGTGTATGACTAGATATAATAGTTCAATTTTATAATACTAGCTTATTTATCATATTTAGTATTAATTATTTTTATATAGCATAAATGTAATGATTATTAAATAATTTGGAGATTATAAATGAAATTAGAGTTTCACCATATAAATTTTGTATCAAAAAATATAGATAATATGAATAATTTTTATAAAAATATCCTTAGTATGAATAGTATTCCAATAGAAAATTTTCCACGAACAGAAGAGACATCTAATAGAGGGTATAGTGGTAAAATTAATTTCGTAACAGAAGGTAAAATAGAAATGCATCTTGCAGAAAGAGATTTAAATGTAGCTTTTAAAAATAATCAGGCAATTAATCCTGTTGACAAAGGGCATATAGCTTTTAGGACTGATGATATTAACACATTCATTAAAAGACTTAAGAAAGAAAAAATACCATTTTCGGATTACGGAACCACTTTCGCTAAAGAATGGCACCAAATTTTCTTTCAAGATCCAGAAGGCAATATAGTCGAAGTACATCAAAAAATTTCCTAACATATAATGATTAAGGAATGTTTTAAAAATAAAGACTTTAGAATACTCTGGGGTGCAGGTTGTATGACTGGAATTGCACGTGCTATGGAGTTTCTAGCTTTGAGTCTTTATGCCCTCCAAGAACTAGGAATTCCATATTTAGTTACAGTAATATTCGCAGCAAGGATGTTACCAATGAGCCTTTTGGGAATAGTTATAGGTACAATTTCAGAGAGGGTGTTTCCAATTTTAGTTATTAAAAACATTTACTTACTTTCAAATATTTTCACTGGTATGGCTGTTATTTTAGTTTTTACAGATAATTTTAATATGCTTTTTGCAATTATTCTTGCCTTTGTAAATGGAATTACATGGGTGGTTGACCTTGCTGTAAGGCGAAGAGTGTTAGCGGATAATATTAAAATGAAACTTTTGAGTTCCTCACTTGCTATGGAAACATTATCGAACAATGCAACAAGACTGATAGGACCAATATTTGCTGGAACACTCTATACTTTAGTTGGTCTTACTGGAATTTTTAGTCTTCAATTTATAATGTATCTGTTAGCTTTAGGATTAATCATTGTATTTAAAAAAAATTCTAATAAGGATACTGCTCTAAATTCTGCTAAAAAAAATCCATTAGCGATAAAAGAGCATTGGGCACATGGTCTTTTAAATGAAATATTAAAAACAGGTAAAAGTGTATACAGTCTTGTTAGTTTAAGAATGGTATTGATAACAACCCTAATCTTTAATATTTTTGGTTTTCCATTAGTATCTTTAATCCCCGTATTAGGTAGAGAAAAATTATTATTATCTGAATTTAATATTGGAATCTTAGCTTCCTCTGAAGGTTTAGGAGCTCTTATAGGGGCTTTAATTATTGGTAATCTTTCTCCACAAAAATATCTGTCAATTATCTTTATTACAGGTGTAAGTGGATTTTTTTTAGGTATGTTTTTATTTTCTTACTCACCTAGTCTGATATTGGCTTTTATAAGTTTAACATTTGGCGGCATTTTTTTATCAGGTTTTAGTACAATGCAAGGTGCACTTGTTTATCAATCATCTACTAAATCTAAAGGAAATAATTTTGGTATATTAGTGACATGTATCGGAACAGCACCAATTGGTCTAATGAATTTATCTTGGATTATGACACTAATTTCAGTAGACAGAACAATCCAAATAAATGTGTTTTTAGGATTGCTCTGTCTGCTGATAACTATTTTTTATTTTTTCTTTAAAAGATCCGATTAATGGTTAGTTAGGAATTGCTTTTAATAAAAACTGGTTCATTATTTTACTAAACTGAGCGGGATCAGCCGGCATTTTACCTTCCATTAATCTAGCTTGTTCAAATAAAAGAGTTCCAGCGTCACTAACTAAATCATTGTTTTCTTTTTTACTTAATAATGATTTCATGTTTTTAATAAGAGAATGGTCTCCATTAATTTCTAATATTCTTGGAGCCCCCTTGTAGTTTGTATCTCTCTGTGCCATCAATTGCTCCATAGCAATATCCATATCGCCTTCGTCAGCAACTAAGCAGACTGGACTGTCAGTCAGTTTAGAGGATAATCTAATATCTTTAACTTGATCTCCTAATACAACTTTTAATTGGGCAACTAAATCAACATATTCTTTATCTTTTTTTTCTTTTTCATTCTTATCGTCTTTTTTCTTGTCTTTATTTTTTTCATCAAGATCATCTAAATTAATCTGTCCTTGTGTAATTGAAGTAAACTTCTTTTCCTTAAAAGATCCAACCATAGGTAACCAAAACTGATCAATTGCGTCTGTCATAATTAAAACAGGTATTTTTTTGGATTTAAAACCTTCTAAGTGAGGACTTGCTAAAGCTTGGTCTTTTGTTTCAGCTGAAATATAGTAGATGTCCTTTTGTTTTTCAGGCATTTTTTCTACATATCCAGATAAAGATATTGGGTCATCATTTTCATTAGTTGAGAACCTACATAAATCTAATAATGCCGACTTTCTTTCTGCATCTTCATACAAGCCTTCTTTCAAAACAGCACCATACTCCTTCCAAAAACTTTTATAACCATCTGCGTTCTTTTCACTCACTTTCTTAAGTTCTCTTAAGATTTTTCCAACTAATGATTTACTTATCTTTGCTACGGCAGGGTTGTTTTGTAACATTTCTCTACTGACATTCAGATCTATATCTTGAGTGTCAACTAGACCCTTTATGAACCTTAAATAACTAGGAATTAATGCATCGCACTTGTCTGTAATAAATACTCTGTTTATGTATAATTTTAATGATGATTTTCTATCCGGATTGAATAAGTCAAACGGTCTTGTAGACGGAATACATATAAGATTAGTATAACTAATAGTCCCTTCTGTATTGTTATGCATGGTTAAAAGTGGTTTTCCGAAACCTGCGCCAATATGTGAGAAAAATTCTTGGTATTGCTCTTCTTTAATATCTTTTGCTGGTCTGGTCCATAAAGCTGAAGCTTCATTTAAAGTTTTTATTTCTGCATCTTTTTTATCAATTTCGTGTAATTTAACTGGATAGGAAATATGATCTGAATATTTTCTAACAATAAATTGAAGTCTAGTTTCTTCTAAAAACTCTTTTGCATCTTTTTTTAGTTTAAGTGTAATAGATGTCCCAACATCTTCTTTATCTGCTTTTTCTAAATTAAAACCTGACTTTCCATCTGAAGACCATTTCCATGCTTGGTTTTCACCTGCTTTTTTAGATAATACTTCAACACTATCGGCTACCATAAAAGAAGCATAAAAACCTACACCAAATTGTCCAATCATGGACATATCTGGTTTTTTATCTTTAGTGTTTGTTGCAATTTGTTCTAAGAATGCTTTTGTTCCTGACCTCGCAATAGTACCCAATGAAGATTTAAGGTCTTCTTCATTCATTCCAATACCATTGTCTAGAACTGATAAAGTTTTGTCTTTATTATTAACCTCAATTTTTATTTCAGAAGCTTCTGAGGAGATAACAATTTTTTTATCTGTTAAACCAAGATATTTTCTTTTATCAAGAGCATCTGAAGCATTTGACACCAACTCACGCAAAAAAATTTCTCTTTCCGAATAAAGAGAATTAATCACTATATCTAAAATTTTACCGGTATCAGCTTCAAACTTATTATTCATGTTGGTCATCGACAATCCCCATTAATTAATTAATATGATTAGTTAATTGGTTACTTAAATTTGTATTTTCAAGATATAATATTACTTTTGTAAATTTAAAAGGAGTGTGTTTATGAATAAAATAGGCATTTGCGGTACAGGTAAAATGGGTAAGGAAATTGGTAAAAGGCTTTTGGATTGTGATCAGACTGTAACAGCATGGAACAGAACGCAAAATAAAGTAACACCTCTAGTTGAATTAGGTGCAATAAGAGCTAATAGTGTAAAAGAATTGTTTGAAAATAACGACATAATTTTAATTATTATGGGGAATGATGTAGCACTTGATTATGTGTATACAAGTTCTCAGGGTATTAAAAATCAAGATTTGACTAACAAAATTATAATTGAACTAAGTACGACTAGCATTAAGAAAATCCAATCTTTAGAAAGGGTAATACATTCGTTAAATGGAGAATTTATAGAATGCCCAGTAGGAGGATCAACAAAGCCAGCAGGAGATGGAAATTTATTAGGGTTAGTAGGGGGAAACAAGGAAACTTTTGAAAAGGTTGAGCATATATTAAAGCTTATTTGTAGAAGATATGAATACCTTGGTGATGTTGGTAAGGGAAGTGCTATGAAGTTAGCTATTAATCTACCATTGATGGTTTATTGGCACGCTTTAGGTGAAGCGATGTCTTTAGCGACAAACTCAGGAATTAAATTTGATAAAGCTTTGGACATAATGTTTGATAGCTCTGGAGCAGCCAAAGTAGCTCACCTAAAGTCTAATACTATATTACAAGCAAAAAAAAATGAGACTAACTTGAGTTCAACATTTAACGTTTCATCAGCTTTAAAAGATATTAATCTAATGATTGAAGAAGGGGCAAATTTTAATCATGAATTACATGTTATCAAAAGTACTAAATCTTATATTCAAGGGGCCATGAATGAGGGTTGGTCAGACGATGACGCTTCATTATTAAGTCTTTATATTAATAAAAAATTAAATAATTAACTTCTAATCTGCATAATCAGAACTTTCTTGATCTAATATTGACTTTATTTCTCTCAAGAAAGCTGTTCCTGCAGGGTTTGGATGTTCTTCATTGTCTAATTCTTCTGCAGTTTTTTCTGCTATTATATCATTTAAAATACTTATTTTTTTTCCAGTTTGAAGGGCGTTGATATATGTTTGAGCGGCTCTTTCAAAATAATATAGTCTATTGAAAGTTTCTGCTACATTTTTACCAAAAATTAATACACCATGGTTACCCATTATAAATGTGTGTTTTTTAGAATTTGACAAAAGATTTGCACACCTTGTACCCTCATCTTCAAAAGCTAAACCGCCATAATTTTTATCAATAACTTGTCTACCAAAAAACATTGCTGCCACCTGATTTATTGGTGGCAAAATACAGTCTTCAAGAGAAGCCAGAGTAGTTGCATACACTGAATGAACATGCATTATGCATCTTGCGTGAGGACACAATTTGTGTATAGCTCCGTGTAAACCCCAAGCTGTCGCGTCAGGGGGATTATCTTTTGTTAGCACAGTTTTGTCATTAACGTCTAATAACAACAAATCAGAAGCTTTGATTCTAGAAAAATGCCACATATTAGGGTTCATTAAAAATTCTGTTCCTTCAGAATTAACAACTAAACTGAAATGATTGGCAACAGCCTCATGTAAATTACTTCTTTCAGCCCATCTAAAGGCAGCCGCTAAATCTTTTCTTTCTTCTTGAAATGAGTTTTTTGATATATAAGTCGAAGCTGATTGGATTTCGTTCATTTTATATTGTCCTAAATTATAATCTTTAATATTGCCTTAAGTAGACTCAAATAATATAATAAATAACATATTTTGTAAGGATTAACATGGGATATTTTTATCTTTTAATTGCTATTATTGGAGAAGTTGTTGGAACCACTTACCTCAAGAGTACTAATAATTTTTCAGAGTTAATACCTAGCACCTATGTAGTCGTCGGCTATGCAACAGCTTTTTACTTTATGATGCTGGCAATGAAAACAATACCTATAGCCATAACATACTCAATATGGGCTGCTGTGGGAATTTCAGCTATTACAATTTTAGGAGCATTAAAATATAAGGAAATTCCAGATCTGATGGCACTTTTAGGGTTGGGTTTGATTATAGTTGGCGTAATAATCTTAGTTTTTTATAGTAAAATGAGTGTGAATTAAAAATGTATGGCTTTAGAGTATGTTGCCAAAGCAGCTTCTTTAACAGCCTCATTTACGGTGGGATGTCCATGACAAATTCTTGCCACATCTTCGGATGATGCCCCAAAACCCATTGCAATTGATAACTCATGTATTACGGTACCCGCCTCATGACCTATCATATGAGCACCTAATATTTTATCAGTAGATTTGTCAGAAAGGATTTTTACCATTCCATCAGTATGACTTATAGCTTTGGCTCTACTATTTGCTGAAAGTGGGAAAACACCTTTATTAAATTCAATTCCTTCTTCTTTTAGCTCCTCTTCAGTTTTGCCAATAACAGCAACTTCTGGTGCAGTATAAATTATACCTGGAACAAGATTATAATCCACATGACCAGCTTCTCCATTTATTATCTCAACTGCTGCTACTCCGTCTTCTTCAGCTTTATGAGCCAACATTGGACCTTTTATGACGTCTCCAATTGCATAAATATTATTAATAGAAGTTTGAAAGTAATTATTTGTCTTTATAAAGCCTTGTTTATCAATATTAATATTCAAATCTTTAAGACCTAATCCATGAGTGTTAGGCTTTCTACCAACTGCTACTAAAACAACATCTGCGTCTATTTCATATGTATTTTCTTTAGTGACATTCCTTATTGATAATATAACCTTATTATCAACGATTTTTGATGATACTACTGCTTGACCTAACTTGAAATTTAAGCCCTGTTTCTCAAGAATTTTCATGAATTTTTCAGCAACTTCATTATCCATTCCAGGTAAAATTCTTGGTAAATACTCTATGACCTCAACATCAGAACCAAGTCTTCTCCATACAGTTCCCATTTCAAGGCCTATAATACCAGCTCCAATAACTATCATTTTTTTGGGGACTTCTTTTAATTCTAATGCACCCGTCGAGGTGACTATTTTCTTTTCATCAATATTGATGTTTGGAAGATGAGTCGCTTCTGATCCTGTTGCAATTATTATGTTTTCAGCATGTATGAGATTTCTAGTATTATCACCAGTAATTTCAATCGAGTTTGCTGTAATGAACTTTGCTGTTCCAATATACTTTTTTACTTTATTTTTTTTATATAGAAAATCAATACCTTTAGTAAGTTCGTCAACTATACCAGATTTTTTTTTCAATAATTTTGTTAAATCTAATTTAACATCTTTACAAGTTATACCCCATTCTTTGTTACCATTTAATTTAACTGCATTTTCATATTGCTCAGATGCATGAAGCATTGCTTTAGATGGAATACAACCAACATTTAAACAAGTCCCACCTAAGGTTGTTCTTTTTTCGATACTGGCAACTTTCATACCCTTTTGTGCCGCCACTATTGACGCAACATAACCTCCTGGACCAGAACCTATAACAACAAGATCATATTTTTCTTCAGACATACTAAACCTTTACTTACAATTATGCTCCAACAACTAGACGTCTTGGATCTTCTATAATTTCTTTAATTCTTACTAAAAAAGAAACAGCTTCACGTCCATCAATAATTCGGTGATCATACGATAAGGCTAAATACATCATTGGACGAATTTCGATGTTATCACCTATTGCAACTGGTCTTTTTTGAATTTTATGCATTCCTAGAATACCTGACTGAGGTGGATTTAAAATTGGTGACGACATTAGAGAACCATAAACTCCACCATTAGAAATTGTAAAAGTTCCGCCAGCCATATCAGATATACCTAAACTGCCATCTTTTGCTTTTTTACCAAAATCTGCAATGGCAATCTCAGTCTCTCCAAAAGACATTTTGTCTGCATTTTTTAGAACTGGTACGACTAAACCTTGAGAAGTACCAACTGCAACACTTATGTTATAATAATTTTTGTAAATAATGTCATTGTTATCTATTTCTGCATTTACTGCAGGAAACTGGCTTAGTGCATCTATTGAGGCTTTAACAAAAAAACTCATATATCCAAGCCTAACTCCATTTTTCTTTTCAAAACTATCTTGGTAATTATTTCGCATTTCCATTAAAGCTGACATATCAACCTCGTTGTAAGTTGTTAACATAGCAGCAGTATTTTGTGCTTCCTTTAATCTACGAGCGATAGCTTGTCGTAAGCGGGACATTGGGACACGTTCTTCAAGGTTTTTATTAACGGCTTCTTCAATTACATCAGATTTGTTGCTACTTATCTTACTATCAACTTTTTCAGGTACACTTACTTGCTCATCAATCTTATTGTCTTCTTGTTTTGGCGCAGGTGCAGGAGTATCATCAGATTTTTCTCCGGCAATTATAATTCCCAACAGTGCACCAACCTCAACGGTATCACCTTCTGAAACGGTAAGGTTATCCAGAATACCAGAAGTAGCTGCCGGAACTTCTAATGTGACTTTATCTGTTTCTAACTCTACAATTGGGTCATCTACTTCGACAAACTCTCCTTGTTTTTTTATCCACTTAGAAACTGTTGCTTCTACAACAGACTCTCCTAAAACTGGAACCAAAACATCCATCCCACTACCCTTTCGTACATTTATTTGTTTTTCTTTGTTTATGTTTTTTACCTTCAATCCATCTTCAGTTTTGATTTGATTTAAATATAAAAGAACATCACCTTTTGTTACTCTATTATTGACACCTGTACTAGCTATATCGTAGATGTCTAATTTTTTTTCCTTTATAATTTTTGCCGCAGAGGGCATGGCTATTTTGCTAGTAATTTTATTTTCATCTTCCATATGTCAAACTATTCAGCCGCGTGCTTAGTTGTTTTTTGGGTCGTTTCTAAAGCTTCGTTTACTAAATCTGCTTGTTCTTTGTTATGCCTAGATAAAGATCCTGTAGCAGGAGAAGCAGCCTCTGCTCGACCAGCATAAGAGGGTCGTGAAAATTTTGCTTTAAATGACCTGAGAACATCTTCAATTTTTCTATCTACAAAGAACCATGCACCCATATTTTTTGGTTCTTCTTGGCACCAAACAAATTCTGCGTTAGGCGTATCGGATAATATTTCTTTTAAAGTTGAATAAGGAAAGGGATAAATTTGTTCTAATCTTAAAATTTTTACACTGTCTAATTTCCTATTTTCTCTTTCTTCTAATAAATTGTAAAAAACTTTACCAGAACAAATAACCACCTTTTTAATATCATTATCCTTAAGGTTTGTATTAGGGTCTCTTATTACTCTTCTAAAAGCAGTATTCTCCGACATATCGGATAATTTAGAAACACAAGCCTTATTTCTAAGAAGACTTTTTGGTGTCATTATAATCAATGGTTTTCTGAAATCTCTTTTAAGTTGTCTTCTTAAGGCATGAAAATAATTTGCAGGTGTACTGCAATTTAAAACTTGCATATTATCTTCACCACATAATTGAAGATATCTCTCCAATCTTGCTGAAGAATGTTCTGGTCCCTGACCTTCGTAACCATGAGGAAGTAACATAACAAGCCCTGACATTCTTAACCATTTAGCTTCACCGCTTGAAATAAATTGATCGACTATTACCTGGGCACCATTAGCAAAATCTCCAAACTGAGCTTCCCACATTACTAAAGCAGTTGGCTCTGTAAGAGAATAACCATACTCAAAACCTAATACAGAAGCCTCTGATAAAGGAGAGTCGATAACTTCAAAATTTTGTTGGTTGGAAGTTATATTATTTAGCGGCGTGTATCTTTCTTCTGATACTTGGTCAATAAACACAGAATGCCTTTGTGAAAAAGTTCCTCTGCAACTATCTTGTCCAGACAATCTAACTGGATATCCTTCTAATAATAATGAACCAAATGCAAGGTGTTCAGCAGTAGACCAATCTATACCTTCACCAGCCTCAATAGCTTTTTTTCTAGTTTCAACTATACGTTGAAGTTTTTTGTTTACATTTATATTTTCGGGTATAGTAGTTATTGCTTTTCCAATTAATTTTAAGTCATCTATGGATACTGATGTCTCACCTCTTCGGTCATCTCCATGAGCAGCCCTTAAACTTGACCATTGACCTTCTAACCAATCAGCTTTATTGGGCTTATAATTAGTTCCTGCTTCAAATTCTTTTTCAAGAAATTTATTATGATTGTTAACTTCGTCCTTAGCTTCCTGGTCAGTTAATATACCTTCATTAATAAGTTTTGACGCATAAATTTTACTAATACTATTGTGAGATCCAATAGTTTTATACATAATTGGTTGAGTGAAAGCAGGTTCATCTCCTTCATTATGACCATAACGACGGTAACTAATAATATCTAAAACAACATCACATGCAAATTTTTGTCTAAATTCAGTTGCTATTCTTGATGCGTGAACAACAGCTTCGGGGTCGTCACCATTGATATGCATAATTGGAGCCATTACCATTTTTGCTACGTCTGTACAATATGGGCTTGAACGAGAGTAGTTTGGGCTAGTAGTAAATCCTATTTGATTGTTTACAACTATGTGAATAGTTCCACCCGTTCTATAGCCTCTTAATCCAGAAAAATCAAAAGTTTCAGCAACTATACCTTGACCTGCAAAAGCAGCATCTCCATGCAATACAATTCCTAAAACCGATAATCTATCATTTGTATCGTTATGTTGATTTTGTTTTGCACGGACTCTTCCAATAACAACAGGAGCTACAACTTCTAAATGAGAAGGATTTGCTTGTAACGATAAATGTACGTTATTGCCATCAAACTCTCTATCTGCTGAAGCACCCATATGATATTTAACATCCCCAGAACCACCTGCTTCTTCTGGATTTGCTTGATTGCCCAAAAACTCCGAAATAATTGCTCTAAAGGGTTTATTTAATATGTTATATAAAAGATTTAATCTTCCTCTATGAGCCATTGCAATTACAACTTCTTTCATGCCTAGCTGACTACCACGTTTTAATATTTGCTCGATAGCTGGTACAACAGACTCTGATCCGTCTAAACCAAATCGTTTGGTTCCAGCGTATTTTTTATGGAGAAATTGCTCAAAGGTCTCTGCTCCAACTAATCTTTCATAAATAGCTTTTTTACCTCGTTTGGTGAATTCTGTTGCGTTTCTTATCGATTCTATTCTTTCTTGTATCCAGGCTTTTTGAGCTGGATCTTGCACATGCATAAACTCTATTCCTATGGACCCACAATAAGTTTCTTTTACTATTTCCATTATTTGTCTTAAAGTTGCTGACTCCATTCCAAGAACATTATCTATAAATATTGGTCTGTCCCAATCATCATCATTAAAACCGTAAGTTTTAGGATTTAGTTCTGGGTGTATATCACCCTGTTGTAAATTAAGAGGGTCTAACTTAGCTAAAAGATGTCCATTAATTCTAAAAGCTCTAATAAGCATTATAGCACGAATTGAGTCAGTTGTTGCTGCTCTTAAATCTGTGGCTGATAAATCTCCTTTGCCCACAATACCTCTTGCTACTGCTCGAACACTCTCAACAGTATCTATTGCTCCAATAACTTGACTATTTTTCTTAGCCCAACTTGGGCCTTCGTCAATTATAGGTTCATCTTCATTACTCTTGAACCAAAGATCCCATTCCTTAGGAACTGCATTTGGATTGATCTTCCATTCTTTATACAAATCATTAATGAAAGTCACATTTGTACCAGAAAGAAAACTTTGATCAGAGTTTTGATCGTCCATAGCTTCAAGTCCTTTTAAAGAGTGATTAATAAAGGTATACTACACAAAAAGTTGACAATTAAATCAAGTTATTTCCATAGTTGTATTGCTTTTACGACAGCTTTACCCAAACCTGAAGGGGATTCAGACATTATAAAGCCGCAGTCTTTCATAACTTTGACTTTTGAATCTGCATCTCCACTGCCTCCACTAACAATTGCTCCCGCGTGCCCCATGGTTCTTCCAGGAGGAGCAGTCTTACCTGCTATAAAGCCGGCTATAGGTTTTTTTATTTCATGATTTTTTATAAAAGCGGCTGCATCTTCTTCAGCGTTACCTCCAATTTCTCCAATCATTAATATTGCTTCTGTTTGTTCATCATTCAAAAACATTTCAAGACAGTCAATGAAATTAGTGCCATTGATAGGATCACCCCCAATTCCAATACAAGTTGACTGACCCAACCCTGCAGCAGTTGTTTGAGCAACAGCCTCATAGGTTAATGTACCTGACCTAGAGACTATTCCAACTTTTCCAGAAGTATGAATGTGTCCAGGCATTATACCAATTTTACATTGCCCTGGTGTAATTACACCAGGACAGTTAGGGCCAATCAACCTAGAATTCGACTTATTAAGGTACTGCTTAACTTTAATCATATCTTGGACCGGTATACCCTCAGTGATACAAATAATTAATGGTATGTTTGAAGAAATAGCTTCTAAAATTGAATCTGCTGCAAATGGCGGTGGTACATAAATTACTGATGCATCCGGATTAACTTCTTCAACACACTCTCTAACTGTATTGAAAACTGGAAGGTTTAAATGAATTGTCCCACCTTTGCCTGGTGTTACACCTCCAACCATTTTAGTCCCATACGCTATAGCCTGCTCTGAATGAAAAGTACCCTGGCCGCCTGTAAATCCCTGGCAAATTACTCTCGTATCTTTGTTGATCAAAACAGACATTTAATTTATCTCCTTAACTGCATTTACAATCTTAACAGCTGCGTCGTCTAAGTCATCTGCTGGTGTTATTTTAAGACCAGAATCTGATAATATTTTTTTGCCCTCATCAACGTTTGTACCTGCCAATCTGACTACTAATGGTTTTGTTAATGACAAGGCTTTTGCTGCTGCTACAACACCTTCTGCGATAATGTCACATCGCATTATTCCTCCAAAAATATTTACTAAAATTCCTTCAACAGCTTCATCTGATAGTATGATTTTGAATGCTTCTGTAACTTTTTCTTTTGTAGCACTGCCACCAACGTCTAAGAAATTGGCAGGGGACGAACCTTTTAATTTAATAATGTCCATAGTTGCCATTGCAAGACCAGCTCCATTTACCAAACACCCAATAGTCCCATCTAGTTTGATATAAGCTAGATCATATTTACTGGCTAAAATTTCCGCGGGATCTTCTTCAGTTTCATCTCTTAAAGCCATTATTTTTGGATGTCTATAAAGTGCATTATTATCAAATGACATTTTTGCATCTAGGGCTATCAAGTTATTTTCAGAGGTTAAAACTAAAGGGTTTATTTCTAATAGACTTGCATCATTTTCAGTAAAAAGCTTATACAACTGACTAAAAAAATCTCCAGCTTGTTTAAAACTTGTTCCAGTTAAGTTAAGACTATTTGCTATCAATCTAGAATGAAACGGCTGAAAGCCTATTGTAGGATCAATATTAAAAGATAATATTTTTTCTGGATTTTCTTCGGCAACTTTTTCAATATCCATTCCACCTTCTGTTGAAGCTATTAGTGAAATTCTACTGCTAACTCTATCAATGACCATAGAAAAATAATATTCTGAATCTATATTACATCCGTCTTCTATATATAATCTCTGAACAAGTTTTCCTTCACTACTAGTTTGATGTGTTATTAACTTTTGGCCAAGGATTGTTTCAGCTGCATTTTTTAATGCTTCTAAATCCTTTACAACTTTTACACCACCAGCTTTGCCTCTGCCACCTGCATGAATTTGTGCTTTCACGACATAAACTGGACCAGGTAATTCTTTTGCTGCAATTAAAGCCTCCTCAACTGAAAAAACAGCTTTTCCTTTTGGAGTTGGAATATTATAATCCTTCAATAGCTCTTTAGCTTGATGTTCGTGAATATCCAAAACTTATACCTCTCTATGATATTTATTGGGCTTCAAATTTTGAAGCAAGATCATTCAATTGTTTTACAGCTGAGACTGAATGGTCAAACATTTCTTTTTCGCCAGAAGTAAGATTTATTTCTACAATGCGCTCTACCCCTTTTTTACCAATGATAACAGGAACTCCTACGTACAAACCATTAAGATTATAATATCCATCAACATAAGCGGCACAAGGAAGTAATTTTTTCTTATCTTTTAAGAAGGATTCTGCCATTTCAATAGCCGAGGAAGCTGGAGCATAAAACGCTGAGCCAGTTTTTAATAGACCAACAATTTCTGCACCTCCATCTCGAGTTCTTTGAACTATTTGGTCAATCTTTTCTTGGTTGCTCCAACCCATTTTAATTAGGTCTGGTACTGGAATTCCTGCAACAGCTGAATACCTTGATAAAGGAACCATCGTATCACCATGTCCCCCAAGAACAAAAGCTGTGACATCGCTAACTGAAACATCAAATTCATCAGCTAAAAAACGTCTAAACCTAGCTGAATCTAAAACACCAGCCATTCCTACAACCATATTTGTTGGCAATCCCGAAGCTCTCTGTAAAACCCCAACCATAGCATCGAGTGGGTTTGTTATACATATGACAAAAGCGTTAGGGCAATTTTCCTTAATGCCTTCACCTACCTGCTTCATAACTTTTGTATTAATTTCTACTAAGTCATCTCTGCTCATACCAGGTTTTCTTGCAACGCCTGCAGTAACGATCACCACATCACTTTCTGAAAGTGCCGAATAATCATTAGAACCTGAAATATTGCAATCAAATCCCTCTACAGGTCCTGATTGAGCCAGGTCCAGAGCCTTCCCTTGTGGAATTCCTTCTGCAATATCAAATAAAGCAACATCTCCTAACTCTTTAATAGCTGCTAAATGAGCCAGGGTACCACCAATATTACCAGATCCT